>JAVHRO010000038.1:0-19539 GCA_036171675.1 Vicingus sp.
AGTATTTTTCCCTTCTATTAGGTAAATTAATAGAGGAATAACAAAGAAAAAATATAACATGAGGGCAAGATATAAATTTTTAGCAAAAAGAGAAAGTTTTTTGACTTCGTTAATGGGTTCTTCAGGTATTTCTTCTGGTAAAATTATTTTGTGAATATATAATCTCCAATCATTATTTCTATAACGTGGTTTTTTTGTTTGTACTTTATAAGTCGTATTATTGTCGTTTAATGAAGCTAATAGTATAGGTTCTGAGTCCAATGCAGAACTATCTATTTTTGATTTAATTATAAGATTATGATTGCTTTCCAATAAAGGTTCAGGTTTTTTTTGTTGCACAACAACCTGTTCTTCGTTATAGTTGGTTTTTTTAAATTTGGGCAGATATTTACGAGAACTAAAAGATTGGTAGTTGTTACACGATGCAACAATTACCAAAAGAATAGAAGCAATAAGTTTAACTTTCAAGATAATATTTTTGCATTAACACTATTTATTTAATAGGTTTACTTTTTCACATACTTTTCTAAAGCTTCTTCCAGCGTAGCACCTCTTAAATTTTTGGCGATAATGTTTCCTTTACCATCAATTAAAAAGTTCATGGGGATGGAGTTTACACCATACTTTGCAGCACCTTCGGCTTTCCATCCTTGTAAATCGCTTACGTGGTTAGGCCATGATAATTTATCTTGAGCTATGGCTGCTTTCCATCTGGCCATGTCTTGGTCTAACGAATAACTGTAAATGGTAAATCCTTTGCCGTTGGTAAAAGTTTTGTCTTTGTATTTTTCGTAAGCAGCAACAACTGCCGGATTTTCTCTTCTGCATGGTCCACACCAAGATGCCCAAAAGTCGATTAAAACTAATTTTCCTTTTAATGAAGATAATGTAATTACTTTTCCATCAGGGCTTTTGTAAGCCAATTCGGTTGCTTTTACACCAACTGCAGGACCAGTTTGTTTTTTGTAAATAAAACCGACAGTTATTAAGATGATTGCTGATAAAATTAAGGTTGATTTAAATTTTTTTAATGTATTCATAAAGGTTTAAAGTTTAGATTTATTTCTTATTTTTAGTTTCGTTCCTCTACGTAAGCCCCTCCTTCGGAGGGGTTGGGGAGGCTTTAGTCTATACGTTGAATATCTGCACCAATGGCATTTAGTCGGGTATCAATAAATTGATAACCTCTGTCTATTTGTTCAATGTTTGAGATGGTGCTAGTTCCGTCGGCTGATAAAGCAGCAATTAAAAGGGCAACTCCAGCTCTAATATCGGGTGATGACATTTTTGTTGATTTAAGGTTGGAACTTCTATTTAATCCGATAACGGTGGCTCGGTGTGGGTCGCACAAAATAATTTGAGCTCCCATGTCTTTTAATCGGTCAATAAAAAACAAACGGCTGTCAAACATTTTTTGATGAATTAAAACGGTGCCACTTGCTTGTATTGCCGTAACTAAAATAATACTCAATAAATCGGGAGTAAATCCAGGCCAAGGAGCATCGTAAATGGTTGGTATCGAGCCGTCAATCATGCGTTGAATTTCGTAATGTTTTTGTGATGGAATGTGAATATCATCACCTTTAATGGTTAAATCAATCCCTAAACGCATAAAGGTTTCAGGAATTCTGCCCAACATATCTACTCTACAATTTTTTATTACAATGTTGGATTGGGTCATGGCGGCTAAACCAATAAATGAACCTACTTCAATAAAATCTGGTAACAAGGTATGAACACAACCACCAAATTCGGTAACACCTTCAATGGTTAATAAATTTGAACCAACACCGGTAATTTTTGCCCCCATGCTGTTTAACATACTGCACAGTTGTTGTAAGTATGGCTCACAAGCAGCATTGTAAATGGTTGTTTTGCCTTTTGCCATTACAGCGGTCATCACAATATTTGCAGTACCGGTTACCGAAGGCTCGTCCAACAAAATATATTTACCTGTGAGGTTGTCGGCTTTAAGTGTATAAAATCCAGAGTATGAATCGTAAGAATAGGTTGCACCCAATTTTTCAAAACCTAAAAAGTGAGTATCGAGTGGTCTTGCACCAATTTTATCGCCACCCGGTTTAGGCATGTAAGCTTTTTTAAATCGAGCCAAAAGAGGCCCCATTATCATTATCGAACCACGAAGCGATGCCGCCCGTTGTTTAAATTGGTCGCTAAGTAAGTAATGTAAGTTGATGTTGTCGGAAGTAAAATGAACGGTTCCTTTGCCTTTTCGTTCTACTTTTACACCTAATTCTTCAAGTAAATCAATTAAAAAATTAACATCCCGAATATTGGGTAAGTTGTGTAAGGTAACTTTTTCCGGAGTTAGAAGCACTGCACAAACAACTTGTAAGGCTTCGTTTTTTGCACCTTGTGGGGTTAATTCTCCGTTTAACTTATTTCCACCTATAATTTTAAATGATCCCATTAAAAACGACGTTTTTTCTGATAATTTCTGTTATTGTTGCTTTTAAAATTTTTGTTAGATTTATGATTGGTGTTGGTTTTCTTTTTAACGTTAAGTGCTAGAATATCATTGGTTTGATCCAATGTAAAATCACTTTCAAGTTGTAAATTGCCTTTCGAAAGCATCTTTAAATCTGAAATTATTAAATTGTCATCAACAGATTCTCTATTCCATGTTAGGTAAGATTTCTTCATTAAATTAGCAATTACCTTAACCAATTCTTTTTTTTCGTCACCATCATCAAGTAATATGGCTTTTGCAATAAATTGTTCAGCATTTTTCCCATAATGCTTAAAGCGAATGGCGCTTTGTGGATAGGAAATTCTTTCTGGTTTTTTGAATAAAATTTCTTTATCAGGAATTGGATATGGTGAATCAACGTCTAATTTAAAATTAGAAATAATGAATAAATGGTCCCATAGTTTATGTTTAAAGTCAACAATATCGCGTAGATGTGGATTAAGTTGCCCCATTACGCTAATAATGGATTGAGTAACTTTGTTACGTTCTTCTCGGTCTTCAATGCTGATAGCATGTTCAACCATTTTTTGAATATTTCTTCCGTATTCAGGTATTACCATTTGAGGTCGGCGAGTGTTGTAGTCTTTATTAATCAGTGTCATTTGAGGTGTGAGGTTTTATACTTTTCAAAAGTAATTAATTATTCACAATGTTCAACTTTGCAAATTTCAATAATAACTGTTTTTGACCAGAATTTTGAAAATTTATCGTTGCTTTTCCATTTTCCAGCAATTCAATTTCGCCTAAACCAAATTTTTCGTGAGCTACTTTCATGCCGACAGTTAAGTTTAATGTTTCGGCACTTTGAACAAGGTTTGGAGAAGTTAAATCAACCTTTTTTAAATTTTTTGAAGTAGAAAAAATTTGAGGTTTGGAGTTTGGATTTTGAGGTTTGAGGTTTGAGGTTTGGGTTTGTGTTTTGAGGTTTGGGGTTTGAGAACCTTGAACTTCAAACTTTGAACGATGAACATTTTCATACATCATTTCTAAACAATTTTCATCAATTTCTTCAATAAATCTGCTTGGTTCACAAAAAATGAGATTTCCCCATTTATAACGGCTTACTGCAAAAGAAAGTGCCAGTTCTTTCTCTGCACGAGTAATAGCAACATAAAATAATCTACGTTCTTCCTCCAAATCAACACGACTTACCAAAGCCATTTGTGATGGGAATAGGTTTTCTTCTAACCCTACAAGGTAAACATAAGGAAATTCAAGCCCTTTAGCAGAGTGTATAGTCATTAAAGCTACTTTGTTGCGGTCATCCTCTTTTTCATCGTCGGCATTGGTTAGTAGCGCTACATCTTGTAAAAATTCGCTTAAGCCTCTAGGGGTAACATCTTCTTCTAATTCGTTTTCAGTTTCGGTAAACTCCTTTAATCCGTTTAAAAGTTCCTGAATATTTTCGTATCTACTTATTCCTTCAGGTGTTCTGTCAGTATATAAATCTCTTAGTAAGCCAGATGTTGCAGCTATTTCATTACCCAAATCAAATGCATTTTTTCGGTTTAGTTGGGACGAAAAACTGGTAATCATGGTAATAAATTCGCCAATCTTATTTTGAGCTCCAGCATTAATTCCAGCATTGAATTGGTTTAAATTGGTTAAGACTGACCAAAGATCAGATTGGTTGTTATGGGCAGCAATGGTAATTTTATCAATAGTTGTATTTCCTATTCCCCGAGCTGGATAATTAATCACTCTTTTTAAGGCCTCTTCGTCTTTTGGATTTACAACCAGTCTAAAATAGGAGAGCAAATCTTTTACCTCTTTTCGTTGGTAAAATGATAGGCCTCCATAAATTTTATAGGGAATATTTTTTTTTCTCAGGGCTTCCTCCATGGCTCTAGATTGAGCATTTGTTCTGTAGAGAATAGCAAAATCACTATTTTTTGCCTGTTCAGAAAGTTGCGTGTCAAAAATTAAATTAGCGATTAAATTCCCTTCTTCATTGTCTGAACCAGTTTTATAAACTTTAATTTTTCCACCTTGCTCATTTTCTGTATAAACGTTTTTCTTAATTTGATCTTTGTTGTTTTCAATTACACAATTTGCAGCGTTAACAATGTTTTTGGTCGACCTATAATTTTGTTCGAGTTTAAATGTTTGAACTTCTGGATAATCATTTTTAAAGTTGAGAATATTTTGAATATTTGCTCCTCTAAAAGCATAGATACTTTGAGCGTCGTCGCCCACCACGCATACATTCTGAAATACAGCACCTAATTTTTTTACAATAACATATTGCGAAAAATTGGTGTCTTGATACTCATCTACCAAGATGTATTTAAATCGATGTTGATATTTATACAAAACCTCAGGAAAATCTCTTAATAATACATTGGTTTTGTATAACAAGTCATCGAAATCCATTGCGCCAGATTTAAAACATCGGTCCGAATAAATTTGATAAACCAACCCCAACTTAGGTTTTGCCGACTGATTGTCTTCAGAAACTATGGTGGTATTACTTAAATAAGCTTGAGGTGATAGTAGATTATTTTTTGCACTAGAAATTCTTCCTAAAACCAAACTTGGTTTATACACTTTTTCATCTAAACCTTGTTCCTTTAATATGGTTTTAATCAGGTTTTTAGCATCTTGGGTGTCGTAAATGGTAAAATTACTTGGGTATCCGATTTTTTCTGCCTCAGAACGTAAAATTCGTGCAAAAACGGAGTGAAATGTTCCCATCCAAATATTTCGAGCCTCTGAAAAACCAACAATTTTTCCGATTCGCTCTTTCATTTCTTGAGCAGCTTTATTGGTAAAAGTGAGCGATAAAATGCTAAATGGGTCAACACCCTTAGCAATTAAATGAGCAATACGATACGTAAGCACTCTTGTTTTTCCTGATCCGGCACCGGCAATTACCATAACGGGTCCTTCGGTAGATTCAACAGCATTTCGTTGCGATTCGTTAAGATTGTTTAAATAATTCATAGTTTGTAAAATTACAATAATCGAGTAAATTTTGTTGATAAAAATGCAAGTTTAAATGCAACCAATTTTTTATTCTTGTAGTCTTTGTTTAAGTTTGTAGCCTTTATTAATATAAAATTGTTAAAGATGTTAAATAAAGTTATTGTTGCCGTTTTACTGCTTTTAAGTTGTGTTAACGTGTTTTCTCAAGAAACTAAAAAAGAAGTGGTTATAAAAGCGATTTCTGAAATAAATGAAAACATGACTCAATTGAGTTTTTATGTTGAAAACGAATTTACAGCTAAAGAATTTGAAAACTGGGTAACATCTTCTAAAAGTATGGAAATAATAAAAGAAGCAACCATTAAAAGTAAAAGAAATAAGGAAGTTATTTGGGTATTTAAACAATCGCCTGCTTTAAGGGATTTTAAAGTGCTTTTCGCCATGTTAAATGTACAACAAGTGATTGTAAAAGATAAAACCATGTCGGCTGTAGAGTTCACAACTTTTGGTTTTTCTAATAAATCAACATCAAAATAAGTTATGATGAAATATTTAATAGCTGCAAATCCCACCAAAATCAATAAAATAATCATGAGTAAAAAAATATTATTAGCAGTAGTTACTATTTTTTTTGGAATAAACACCTATGCTCAAGCACCGGGTTGTCCAAATATTAGTGTAAGCAGTAACGACACCTTAGATTGCAACAATAGTTGTGTAAGATTAGGTTCGCAAGTTCTTCGTACTGGGCAAACAACTACTTATGTTGTAGCCTCGGTGCCTTATGCCCCTCCATTTTCATTTTCAGGAGGAACATCTTTATTTGTTGGTACTGACGATATTTGGAGTGGTGTACTTAATATTCCATTTAATTTTTGTTTTTATGGGAATATGTACAATCAGTTAGTAGTAGGGGCAAATGGTGTGCTTTCTTTTAACACGAGTTTAGCAGGAGCAACTTGTCCTTGGTCTATTACTAGCTCTGTCCCAAGTTCTGCCTTAATAACTAATGCTATTTTTGGAGCTTATCATGATATAGACCCATCTATTTCAACAACAGGTAACATTAATTATACCGTAATTGGTACTTCTCCTTGCCGTACTTTTGTAGTTAATTATAATCATATTTACCAATTTAGTTGTAATTCTATTTTTACTACTCAGCAAATAGTATTGTATGAGGCAACAAATGTGGTTGAAGTTTACATTCAAAATAAACCAACATGTTCTGGTTGGAACAGTGGTAATGCCTTGATAGGGTTGCAAAACTCAACAGGAACAGTAGGAATTACACCGCCAGGAAGAAATACTGGTTCATGGTCAGCTTCTAACGAAGCATGGAGGTTTACTCCAAGTGGAGCACCAAATTATGTAATCAATTGGTATGAAGGTGGTGCATTAATAGGTTCAGGTGATAGCTTAACAGTTTGTCCAAATATTACTACAAATTATACAGCAGAAGTAGTATATACCAATTGTGATGGAAATTTAATTTTAGATTCTGGAGATGTTATGGTCTATGTTTCATCCGATATAATGATTGTTGACCCCGGTCAAGATACTTCAATTTGTTTAGGAGATAGTATAGTATTGGGTGGTGATACTGTTGCATCAGGTGGTAGTGGAACATATACTTATTCATGGACACCAACAATTGGATTAAGCGACCCAACTATTCCTAACCCTGTCGTCACCCCTACTTCAACCGAAACCTATTATTTAACAGTTGATGATGGTGTATTGTGTGTTAGAACAGATAGTATAAAAGTTACGGTTAATGATTATCCAATTGTCAACGCAGGGGTTGAAGATACCTTAACGTGTCAAAATCTGATTTTAGGGTTAAATGGTACCACATCTATCCCAGGAACTTATACCTGGACAACAATAGGGGGAAACATTCTTTCAGGTGCTTCAACTACAACACCACAAGTTGATGAAATGGGAGTATATATTTTTGAGGTTAATAATTATGGATGTAAAGGTTCGGATACCGTTGACATAGCTCAAGATATCATAATGCCTGTTGTTAATGCCGGAACGGATACTATCATTACGTGTGTTGTTGATACTATTCAATTAAACGGAAATGTAACACCTGCAATGGGAACTACTGTTTATTATTATTGGACAGGACTTTCAATTGTTTCTGGAGATTCTACATTAAATCCAATCATTAACGGACCAGGAACTTATGTGCTAACTGCTGTAGATACAGCAAACAGTTGTCAAGTTTCTAGTAATGTTGTAGTTGTAGATGGTACTAATTTACCAACTGTGGTTGTAAGTCCAGATGCTGATTTAACTTGTTTGGTAACCAATTTAACTTTAAACGGAACAGGATCTACAACAGGTTCTACTATTTCCTATCAATGGTCAACTGTAGATGGAACTATTTTAACAGGTTCTGATTCGATTATTGCTACAACGACTAGTGCAGGAACATACACATTAACCGTATTTAATAGCTTTAACAGTTGTTCTTCATCTAGTAATGTGGTAATAAGTTTAAACAATTTTCCACCTATTGCATCTGCTGGTATAGATACAAGCTTAAACTGTACAACAATTGGTACCGGTGTTCCTATTGATGGAACAGGATCTCAAGCAGGAATAAACATTACTTATCAATGGAGTACACCTGATGGATATTTTGTGTTTGGCGATGGTAGTAATTACGCTTTAGTAAATGCTGCTGGAACCTATATAATATCGGTTACCAATAATGCTACTGGTTGTGTTGCTACTGATACAATGCAAGTTTCATTGGATACTGATACACCTTTTGTTAATGCAGGAACTGACACTATAATTACATGTGTTGTTGATACTATTCAATTAAATGGTTCTGCCACAGGTAATAATCTTTCCTACAATTGGACTGGGCCATCTATTGTTTCTGGAGGTTCAACTCTAACTCCAATTATTTCTGGAAGTGGAACGGGAAATTACACTTTAACAGTTACCAATAACCTCAATGGTTGTTCAAGTTCCGATGTGGTTGTGGTTACATCTGACGTTGTACCTCCAGGTGCTAATGCTGGAATATTAGATACATTGTGTTTAGGTTCACAAATGAGTTTAACAGGAACCACATCAACGGGTAATGCATATTTATGGACAACCTCAACAGGAAATATAGTTTCAGGAGATTCAACCTTAACTCCAACAATAAATTCAGGAGGTACTTATACGCTTAACACCACAAATACCGCAAATGGTTGTACTTCTTCTGCCAATGTAGTTATTCAAGAAATAGCAGTTTCTGCAATTATTGCAGCTGACCCAACTAATGGAATGATTCCATTAACAGTAACCTTCATGAATAATGGTAGTGCAGATAGTTCGTATTGGAATTTTGCTAATGGACAAACATTCGGAGGCACTAGCAGTACAAGTACTTCAACTATTATTTATGACACGCAAGGTTCGTATGTGGTAACATTAACGTCGTTTAACGGACAATGTTCTGCCACAACACAGGTTACTATTGAGGTAATAGGAACTTCGTTTTTAATTGTCCCAAATGTATTTACGCCAAATGGTGATAATAAAAATGATGTTTTTGAATTTATTTTCCAAAATATTACAGATTTAAATTGTGTAATATTTAACCGTTGGGGAAAACAAGTGGCTGAAATTACAGTTCCTGATAAATCGTGGGATGGTAATATTGGTAGCTCAAAAGCTTCTGATGGTACTTATTTTTACATTATTAAAGCAACGGGTTTAGATGATGTAAGTTACGATTTGAAGGGAACTGTTACGTTGGTTAGATGATATAGAAATTGTTATAAAAAGGGGCTTTTAAGCTCCTTTTTTTGTTTAATATAAAATTTCTATTGTTTTTCTTAAAAGAGTAGTATCTTTAAAATCAAAAAATCGTTTGGTTTACATTAATGCCATAAGCTATTATTTACCTGAAAAATCTCTCAGTAATTCTGATATTATTGAAGATTATAAAAATTACTGCGACCCCACCCAATACGTTGAAACTACTGAAGAAGACCTTGTTAATCAATGTGGAATAACCAAAAGATTTGCTGCAGAAATAGATGAAACTGCAAAAGATATTGGTAACAAATCGGCAGTTAAATTTTTTAAAGAATGGGAAATTGACAAGTCGACTATTGAGTATCTTATATTTGTTTCGGATGCCTTAGACTATAAAGGTCCAACTACGGCGTGTGTAATGCAGTTTGATTTGGGTTTGCCTGAAACTTGTGCAGCAATTGACGTATTGCATGGGTGTACAGGGTTTATTTATGGATTAAGTCTAGCCAAAGCATTAATTTCTTCAGGACAAGTGAACAATGTATTGGTTGTTACCGCAGATACACCTACAAAGGTTGTTCATCCAGCAGATATCGACCTAAGAGCTATTTTTAGTGATGCAGGTGCATCAACATTGGTCTCAAACCAAAAAATATACAATTGTTTAAATTTTGAAATCACGAACTTTATTTTTGGAACTGATGGTAAAGGTGAAAAAAATTTATTTGTGGAACGCTCTGCAACTAAAAATCCAGCTGATGTAGCTTGGTTGAAACAATTTGAGCATATTCCTGGTGGCCTTAGAAGAGGAAGAATGAAAATGAATAGCCCACAAATATTTTTATTTGCTTTAAGAAAAGTGCCAGTGTTGATTGATCAAGTGTTGAAAAAAAACAACCTTAGTTTCGAAGAAATAGATTACTTCGTGCTTCATCAAGCCAACGGTCAAATGCTTGAATTTATTCGGAAAAAATTAAAAATACCTCAAGAAAAATTCATCATTAATATTGAGAAAGTTGGAAATACCGTTTCTGCAACAATTCCAATTGCGTTAAAAGACATGATTGATGAGCAGAAAACCATACAAAAGGGAAATAGAATATTAATAGGAGGTTTTGGTATTGGATATTCTTGGGGGGCAACTATTTTAACGGTTTGATTAATGTGTAAAAAAAATAAATTTGTAAAACTGAAAATGATAATTTATGGAAGATATTCAAGAATTTATTAAGAAAATTGAATTTGAAATGGATGAAATTGAACCTGGAACAATTCAGACTAGAACCAATTTTAGAGAATTAGAACAATGGAGTTCCATGATGGGATTAATATTTATCGCATTAATCGATACCGAATACAATGTTACGTTAAACGGAAACGACCTTATTAATTGTAAAACAGTATTAGATTTATATGAGGTTGTGAAAAACAAAGCAAGTTAAATGGCATTAACTTCTATACAAAACATTAAAATTACAGCAATTTCGGCATGTGTTCCAAAAGCATCTGAAAGCAATTACGATTATGATGCCTTAAGCGATAGTGAAAAAAAATTATTGGTAAAAACTACTGGTATTGAAAATCGAAGAGTTGCTAGATTTGGAATGTGTACCTCCGATTTATGTTTTGCTTCAGCTGAACAAATTATTAAAAAATACAATATAAATCGAGACGAAATTGATGTGTTGATTTTCGTCTCTCAAACACTTGATTATTTTCTTCCAGCAACGAGTATTATTTTACAAGATAGGTTGAAACTTTCAAAAACCACAATGGCTTTTGATATTGTATTGGGTTGCTCAGGTTATGTTTATGGTTTATCAGTAATCAGTAGTTTAATGAGCAACGGAAATTTTAAAAAAGGATTGTTGTTGGTTGGAGATAAATCTACTTTTTCATTATCAAAAGAGGATAAATCAACCTATCCGTTATTTGGTGATGCAGGAACTGCTACCTATATTGAATACGACCCAACAGCAACGCCAATAGATTTTAATCTTCAGAGCGATGGAGCTGGCTTTAAAGCAATAATGATTCCTGATGGAGGAACACGTTCTCCTTGGACTAAACAAACCGATAAAATTATTGAACTAGAAAAAGGAGTAAAGAGAAACATGAGAAACCTTTGGCTTGATGGTATCGAAGTTTTTAACTTTTCAATTCGAGAGGCTCCAATCAATATCTTAGCATTATTGGATTATAATCAAACCAACATTGACGATTATAATTATGTAGTTTTTCACCAAGCCAATTTGTTGATGAATGAGTGTATCCGGAAAAAAATTAAAGCTCCAATAGAAAAAGTACCTTATACATTAAAAGATTTTGGAAATACCAGCTCAGCATCTATTCCACTTACGATGGTTGTTGAGTTAGGAAATAAACTAGCACAAAAAAACAATCTCATTTTATCTGCTTTTGGAGTGGGATTAAGTTGGGGTTCTGTGGCTATAAAAAATACAAAAATCAACTGTTTACCATTAATTGAATTAGATTAAAATGAACCCGTTTCAGTTAAATAATAAAACGATTTTAATAACTGGAGCTTCTTCAGGTATTGGAAAACAAGCCGCAATTAGCATGAGTCAAATGGGAGCTAACGTGGTAATTACCGGTAGAGACCAAAAAAGATTGGATGAAACCTTCCAGCTTTTAAAAGGAAAAAATAATTCACAATTTTCTGCCGATTTATTGGTTCAAGAAGAACTAAAAAACATGGTAGAACAGTTGCCACAACTTGATGGTGTTTTCAATTGTGCCGGAATAGTGAAGCCATTCCCTATAAAATTTATTTCTGCTGAGGTTTTGGATGAGGTTTTTAAAATAAATTTCAATGCACAAGTTTTGTTAATGGCACAATTAACTCGTCAGAAAAAAATTAACAAAAATGCATCCATTGTTTTTTCATCATCCATTGCAGCAGCACATCCTTATAAAGGTGGGGCATTATATTCTAGCTCAAAAGCAGCATTAGAAACCTATAGTAAAGTTATAGCACTCGAATTTTCAAATCTTGGAATTCGTTCCAATTGTATTGCGTCGGCAATGGTTAAAACTCCCATGTTTGATACTGCCGAACATCAAGGTACAAAAGAACGAATGGACGAGCATATTCAAAAATATCCATTAGGAGTTGGTTTGCCTTCTGATGTTACCAATGCAGCAATATTTTTGTTATCAGATGCCTCTCGTTGGATGACTGGTCAAACCATTACCTTAGATGGAGGATTTTTATTAGGAGATTTTTAATCATGACTAAAGCAAAAATATCAGTAGTAATACCAGTATTTAATAGTTTGGAAATTATACCGGAACTTGTTGAGCGATTAATTACAACATTTACCAAACTTTCAAACTACCAATTTGAATTAATAATGGTAAATGATGGAAGTGAAGACAAGAGTTGGGAAGAATTAAAAATTCAAAAAAACAAGTTTACTGAATACATCAAAATCGTAAATTTCACTAAAAACTATGGTCAGCACAATGCTATTTTGTGTGGGTTTAGTTTTTGTTCCGGCGATTTTGTTATTACCATGGATGACGACCTGCAGCACCCACCCGAAGAAATTATAAAACTAATAGAAGCCCAAAAAATTAAAGATGCGGACATTGTTTACGGAATGTACAAAGTTAAGCACCATTCGTTTATTCGAAATGTTGGTAGTTTGTTCATTAGAAAAACATCAGAATATAGAAAACAAAATGAAGAAGGAGGGTCCTCTTTCAGAATGATTCGTAAAAACTTGGTCGATATTTTAGTTCAAAAACATGCACAACATTTTTTGTTTTTAGATGCTGCATTAAACTGGTACAATACAAATATTCAGGTGGTTGAGGTAAATCATGAATCAAGAAAACAGGGAAAAACGGGTTATTCCCTAAATAAATTGCTCAACATTTACATTAACATATTATATTACTATAGTACCAAACCTCTTAAAGTTATCATATTTGTTGGCTTATCGTCATCATTTATTTCATTTTTGTTAGGACTTAGATTTATCTATAACAAATTTGTGCATCATGTGCCATTGGGTTATACTTCCATTATTGTGACCATTATGTTTAGCACCAGCTTAATACTATTTTGCTTAGGTATTATTGGTAATTATTTGTATAAATTGTATCAATTACAACAAAACAAACCTCCATATTCTATAAAAAATGTGTTGTAAATGATTATTAAAAAATACAACATTAAACTTTCTCGTCTCGATATTAATGACATTGAGTTGCTTCGCGAAAAACGGAACTCTCAGAATATACGAGAACGAATGGTTTTTCAAGAAATTATTTTAAAACAGCAACAACTCGAGTGGTTTAAGAGTATCGATAACATTCATAATTTATATCTAATTATTCATTACGAAGAAAAACAAATAGGTGTAATTAATGGTAAGAATGCAAATTTTGAAGCAAAAACATCAGAGGGAGGAATCTTTATTTGGGATGAACAATATCTCAATTCAATTGTGCCTGTTTTGTGTTCTATTATTATGCACGATTACAACTTTTATGTGTGCGAATTTGAAAAAACCTTTATTAAGGTGCTGAAAAACAATGTTGCAGCTATAAAATTTAATAAATCATTTGGTTACGAAATTATAGATGAAAATACGAGTGACAATTTCTACAATTGTGTGTTACATCGCGATAGATACATTGAATTAATAAATAAATACAGAAAAGTAATAGCCAATTTGTACAATGATGAGGGCATTTTAGAAGTAGAAAATTTTTCTTTTTCAAATGTAAACGACCATCAATTATTAAAGTTGTATAGTGAATTGCCAGGTTATTTAAAGGAAAAGCTTAATTCCGTATTAATGTCTGAAGGAAGAATTACATTATAAATGGTTTAGTTATGGTAAAAATTAATCCTTGGTTCTCTTTTTTGCACGAAAAAGACACTAGTATTGTAGATGAAACCTATTTTAATCCAATAGACTTTGAATGGTCCGAAATGTTGGAAAAAAATAGTGAAATAATTCGTCAGGAATTAGTATCATTTTTAAATTTCAATCAAAAAGAGCTAAAGCCCTATTTTGCGACCACCATGATGAATGCTCCGGAAAAATGGAAATCATTAAGTTTCTATTTTTGGAGTGTTTCTATGTCGGAAAGTGCTATTAATAATTGCCCAAAAACCATTTTGCTTCTTAAAAAAATACCAAATTTGGTTTCTGCGTCAGTAAGTATAATGGAATCTCATGCTGAAATTAAGCCACATTATGGCGATACTGATGCTATATATCGTTGTCATTTAGGTATAGAAATTCCAGATGGATTGCCCAAATGTGGTTTTAGGGTTGGTTATGAGGATAGGGCATGGGAAAATGGAAAATTATTAATTTTTAATGACGCTGCTTACCATAAAGCATGGAACAACACAGATAAAAGGAGAGTTATTTTGCTTTTTGATATTATTCAACCCGAATACACAAACCAAACAAAATGGATTTGTGCCAAAGTTAGAGGAAATATATTGTGGCAATTTGTTGCAGAAAATATAGGGTTATTTAAAGGAAAGAAAAATGGATTTACAAAAGCAATATCATTAATTTTTGCAGGACATTACTATTTATTGTTCTCGTCATACCTAAAATCTGAACTATTAAAATAGTTGGTATATCTAAATGTTTTAAATAGAAATCTTGAAAAACTACTCATCAATTTTCTTATTTTTTGTGATAGTTTATAATAAAACATTATAATTTTATAGTTAATTTGGTGACGCAAAAAGCTTGTAGTTGCTTTTATTTTAAGAGCTAAACTAATTGATTTTGGTAGAGTTGTTTCATAACCATAAAGTTTGCCATAATCGCCTGCAATATATTCAATCAATTCAACTTCTTTTTTTGTAAAAGCTATTTCCCATTTTTTTATATGATTGGTATTTATGGGTTTGATTAAATTAGGATGAAAATCAGTCATCACTTTAGTTGATTTAAACTTTTCGCTTTCAATTTTTTTCTCAATAACTTTATTGAATTCAAGCATTTTTGGAGTATATTCTAGGCTTAAAAAATGGCAAATTTTTTTGATGTTTTGTTCAGGAAAAGCAACTAAATCTTCATATCTAATAGTCAAAAAAATGGTTGGATGTTTTTTTTTAACTTTTTCAATTTCTTGATTATAAGCAACCCAGCCATGTGATGCAATAGGAATCGATTCGGTTTTTATTACGTTAACGTTAGAAAGCACATTGTCTCGATAATCTCTAACGAGGTGAATAAACGTTGCTTCAGGAAAAATTTCTAATATATCTTTTACAAAAACTGAATAGATAGGATTTTTATCACCAAGCAATAATAGCGCTCCTTTTTCATAAGGCGATTGATAGCTAAGATAAATTAACTTGCATAGTAAATTAAAATTTAATTTAGATAAAGGGACGGATGAAAATCTTTCTTGTAGCAACTCTTTATTTATGTTCCAGGATGTTCTAAAGTTCTTATCCAAATAAATGTCATCAATAAAAGCTAAAACATCCGTTCGAGTCCATTTTGTTTTAGTAAAATATTTTTGTTTTAAATAGATAATTAAACGCGATTCTATGGGCATTAACACATGTTCATTCGAATCCAAAATGTTTTGCAACAAAGTAGTCCCCGATCGTCCTCTTCCAACAATAAAAACAAAAGGAATTTTTTCTATTTCAGTAACATTCATAAATAGGTGATAAGCCGTTGAAATTAGGTTGTAAAACTAATCAAAATAGGCCTAAAAGACTAGCTTAATATTAATAAACATACTATTTTTCATATCGTTTATCGAAAAATAAACTTATAAGTTGAAGAATTATTTTTCTAATGTTGAAAGGTAGTTTGTAAAATAGTACAACGCTATTAAAATGAAATAGCCAAGAATTCATTTCATGGTTAAACTGTTTTAGCTCAACTTCGTTTAATTTAGGTTTTGGATAATCATAGCCATATTTTTTAGCAATATAGGAGGTCATGTAATTAA
Source organism: Vicingus sp. (assembly GCA_036171675.1). GTDB lineage: Bacteria > Bacteroidota > Bacteroidia > Flavobacteriales_E > Vicingaceae > Vicingus. The sequence continues at coordinate 16,163 of JAVHRO010000038.1, forward strand.
TAAATTTAACCTCTTTCTCCGATAATTTTTCTTTCCAACTATCAATACTTTTCAAATTAATACTGTTACTCAGATTACGATGGTGCTCAATGGATAAATAATTGTGTTGGTCAATAAATTTATTAATGGTGGAATGTGCATTTAAAATTTCAGGTGCAAAATCAAGCTTAAAAAAATCAAAAATTAATTTAAACGTTGTTTGTGGATTTTTAACAAGGTCTTCATATTTTACAGTTAAAAATATATTGTTCTCTTTTTCTTTTTCAATGTAATTGTTAAGTTTGATCCAAGAAAAAATAACACGTGCAGTTTTACTTTTAAACGCTATTTTGCTAGAATTTACTACCGCACGAGGGTCTCTTATTAAATGAATAAATTTTGCATCACTAAAAATAGTTTTAAGCTCAGGTATGTATCTGGCATAAAATGGATTTTTGTCAACAATAATTTTTATTTCTTTTTTTTCAAAAATAGAATGATTTGAAATATACACTACTTTGCAAGCATCAGCGAAACTGGTAATATAAAATTTATTAAATAGTCGTTTTAACTCATCAGGATTGGAACCCCAAAAAAGCCTGTACGATCTTTCAGTAAAAACATCCTTAATAAACTGATCAATAACAACGTCATTCCACTTAGTAATTTTTTGATATTTTTTATATAAATGAATAATTAATCTAGATTCAAGGGGCGCTGAAACATGAGGATGAGCATCTAAAATGATTTGGGTTAATGTTGAGCCCGACCTGGCTCGGGTAACAATAAAAAAAATGGGTATATCCTTAATGTAAGTTTTCAAGATGTTGTGTTTCAATTTTTTGTCGAATATAAATAATTTAAAACTGCTTTAAATGTATATTTTTGTTTTTTTCTAAACTTGTTTATGATAGCTTTTAACCTTTCTAAAATAAAACCGGTAAAGTTTAATATTTTGTTCGTAATACTAACTTTCGTGCTTTATGGTAACAGTATTAATAACGAATATTCGTTAGATGATAACATTGTGGTGGAAGGAAATCAATTGGCTACAAAAGGAATAAAGGCAATTCCTAAAATTTTCAAATCAAGATACGCTACTGGTAAGCAAGAGTATGAATACAGACCTATGGTGTCGGCATCATTTGCTGTTGAAAAGCAGTTTTTTAAAAAATTACCCGAAAAACAAACCAAGTTAGAGAAACAAAGAAAAGATAAATTAACTCAGGCCAATATTAGCCACTTTATAAACGTGTTGCTTTATGCATTTACATGCATTATTCTTTTTAATTTATTAAAAGACATTTTCAAAGCGTATAATTTGTTGTTCCCGTTTTTGGTAACATTAATTTTTTTGGTTCATCCTTTACATACTGAAGTAGTCGATAATATTAAAAGTAGAGATGAATTGTTTATGATGATGGGAATGCTTCTATCGCTAAGTTGGTTTGTAAAATACACATCAACCAATCAATACAAATACATATTTTTTGCTGTTTTGGCAATATTATTCAGTGCCTTATCTAAAAAAAATGCGATGGCTATTTTAGGACTAGCACCAATCCTGTTGTATTTCGTTAAAACGGATTATAAAAAAATAGGAATTGTATTTTTATCGATCATTGGAATTTTTATAGTCTTTGCATTAATGAAAAAAGGTTTATTAACAGGGAAACCTAATCGTAGCTTGTTATTTTTCGAAAATCCACTTTCCTCGCAAGGAACTTTTATGGATAGAATTACTGTTGGTTTATATTGCTCATGGTTTTATTTAGAAATGTTAATTTACCCAATAAATATGTCATTTTATTATGGATATAACCAAATTCCAATGGCCACTTTTGCCAATTGGCAAGTTTGGGCAGCATTGTTATTTTTTATTCCTGTTGGAGTGTTTGGTTTTCTCAAATTAATTAAACGAGAAATTTTAGGATTGGGTATCGTTATTTGGTTTGGTGTGATGCTTGGAGTTATAAATGTTTTTTTTCCTATTGTTGGTATTGTTGCAGATCGATTCGCTTACATTTTTTCGTTGGGGTTTTGTATTGTAGTGGCATGGGCGTTGTTAAAGATATTTAAAGTAAATATGAATGATGTTCAGGGAAAAATTAAATTACCCAATTCATTGGTGTTAACCATGTTATTTATAACGGTAGTGTATTCGGGAAGGACCATTGCTCGTAATCCTGATTGGCATGATTATATGTCGTTATATGAAAATGATATTGAGCATTTATCAGAATCCGCAAAGGCTCATGCACTTATCTCTAATACGTTGTATGCAGAAGTTGCCGAAAATGTTCAAAAAAATCATAGTTACGAGAAGGTGAACAATGATGTGCAAAAAATTATCTATCATTATAAAGAAGCGCTTCGTATTGATTCTAATTACGTTACATCCAATAATAATTTAGGTTCAGTATATGTTAATTTCTTAAAAGATTATTCAGCAGCCATAAAGTATTGTGCCAAGGCAATTGAATTGAAACCAGATTATTTAGAAGCGCATTTTAATTTAGCTTTCGCCTATCAGAATATGGGTAACTATGACAAATCATTAGAGCACTATATTAAAGTAATTGAGCTTAATCCTGATTATTTGAAGGCTTATGAAATGTTTAACCAGCTTTTGTTAGCATTCAATAAAAAAGACGAGGGTATTAATGCCTTATTGAAACTTGCAAAAACAACAGAAAAACCAAAGCCAATTTATGTAAACATTGCAAATTTATACTCAATTGATGCAAAAAATGATTATTCCATGTCGATAAAATATTTTGAAAAAGCATTAGAATATGATCAATCAGATAAAGTACTTTGTAATCATATCGCGAAACTTTATCAAATGTCAGGTAATAACGAGAAAGCTGCCGAATATTTAAAAAAGTGTAGCTAATTAGATCATTTCTTATTTTTTGATTTTTACATACAAAACCTTTCGGACACTATCCTAGAAAGTGTGTAAACTAAAAAAATTAGTTTACGATTCTGTTTTCAAAAATAATCAAAAATTGATTAAGAATGATACCCCAGTTCTGGATAGGCATAGACCATTTTTTGGTAGCCTCTCTAAGAGCCAGGAAAGTTGACTTCAAAACAGCCTCGTCCGTAGGGAAAGAGAGCTTATTTTTAATGTATTTTCTGATTTTTCCATTTAAATTTTTATCGTCTATTTATCGTCTAAATAGTATTGATGATAAATTTTTAACATATTCTATTATATTCTGATTTTTAGATAGTTATAATTAATTTTGGCTCTAGTTTAAATTAGTGTTGATATTTAATTTTTGTCTATTAAGCCTTAATTTTTCATAATTATGCTGTATTTGTTTAAACTTCAAATTAGCTGTTATGTCTTCGGTTGTCTTTACAGAGAAGTCCTTGGCTAAGTGAGTGCT
>JAVHRO010000039.1:0-4345 GCA_036171675.1 Vicingus sp.
TTATTTTTTTAAAAAATTTAAACTTGAAATGTGGTTTTTAAGGCTCGACTATTTAGGATATTCCACCCTTACATGATAAATATTCATCAATTTTTTGATAAATAATTTCTTTACTTCTGCAATATGCTTAAAGGTGATTTCTGTGTTAATAAATTGATTTTCATCAACTTGTGAGTCAATAATTAAAGTAACCAATTGAGTTATGGAATCTGTATTATAAACCTTTAAACTTCTAGATGCTGCTTCAACACTATCGGCCATCATTACCACTGCAGTTTCTTTATTAAATGGAATTGGACCAGGGTATTTAAACATTTCATCATCAATATTTAAATCAGGATTGTCGGCAGCAAATAATCGTAAAAAATATTGTGTTTTAGAAGTACCATGATGAGTTCTAATAAAATCAATAATTTGTTCAGGCAATTGGTGTTTTTTTGCTATTTCAACTCCATTAACTACATGGTTAATAATAATTGAAGCACTCTCTTCGTAACTTAAATCGTCATGAGGATTAATACCCGAAGTTTGATTTTCTATAAAATAAGCAGGAGCAAGCATTTTTCCTATATCATGATACAATGCACCTGTTCTTACCAGTAAAGGGTTTCCCCCCACTTCTCTAATGGCTTCTTCTGCCAAATTAGCTACTTGTAATGAGTGTTGAAATGTTCCTGGTGCTTTTAAATTTAGTTCTCTTAATAATTTATTATTGGTGTCCGATAGTTCTAGCAATGTAACATCAGAAATGTAACCAAACACCTTCTCGAACAAATAGATGAGTGGATAAATAAAAAGTGTAAGTCCAGAACTAATTGCAAACCATGTTAATTTGCTCCAATTTACCTTAGCAATAGTTCCCTCTTGAATTATTGAAAAACCAATGTATGAAATGGCATAAGCGACAAAAATAATAAGAATGGTATAAAATAATTCTGAACGTTTGTTTACATTTAAAATGGTAAACAACGTAATTATTCCAGTTATCATTTCAATTAATATAAATTCAAAAGGATTTTGAACCACAAAACTGATGATAAAAATGGTTACCAAATACACAAAAAGGGCTACACGGTTTCCAAAAAAAGTTCGAATTAATAAAGGAAACGAACAAAACGGGATCATGTAAATGTTTAACGAAGTAAACTTGTTAACAATAATTGTTAGGGTTAAATAACTTAACATAATTAATGTTAAAAACGCAATATTTTTATTGTCAGTAAATAATTCGCTCGATACATTTTTTAAGAAAATAAAAAGGGCATAAAAAAGTATAGAAATAATAATAAACTGCCCGACTAAAATCCAAGAAAGGCCGGTTGAATTGGTGTTTTTTTCTTCGTAATTACTTTTAAGCGATTGCAGGATTATAAATTTTTCTTCTGTAATAATTTCACCAGTTGAAATTATTTTTTGCCCGCTTAAAATACCACCTCTAGTTGGAGATATGTTTTTTAATTCGTTGGTTAAATTTTCGTTAGTAAGTTTGCTATCAAAAAAAATATTGGGATGTAAAACTTCTTCAATCTTGGTGTAAATCAATGAGTCAATTGTGTTGTTGTGAGTGGTTAATTCACTTTTTAGAGAAGTCAATGCATCCGATATTGTAAGTAAATCACTAAACTCAAATTCTTCACCAATATTGTTTTCGTTAATTAATAAAATAGGCTGGTGGTCAACTACTTTATCAAGTTCACTATTTGGCAAATAAACCCCAATACTATAAACTTGACTAAGTAAATTCACTCCTAAATTTTGGTAAAGTTCTTTGTCGTTCGAATTGATTTCAATCCTAGAGAATGCCTTTGATAAATTAGATTTTAGGTTTCTAGCAGCATCGTTTTCAATCTTTATATCTTTGGCAAAATAGAGCACATGGGATTTTTGAATATTACTCTTTTCTTTCTCAATTTCTTGAGAAGATTTTAAAATGGCAAAATCAACAGGAGCATATAAATCCTGGTGTCCCCATGCTTTGTTTTTCTGAAATTCATACTTAAATTTTGCTTCTCTCGGAAAAAGAAATACCACACAAATTACCGTTAAAAGAAGGATTAATACTTTGAAAATAAATTCGTGTTGATTTCTAATTTTATTTAAAAATTGACTTTTCATGTAGAAAATGTGTTTAAAAAGTAAAAGTAATCTTTAAAATTCAAAAATAAATTAATGTTGATTTGTTTAGCGTTTTACGACTAAATAATTAACTTCGTGCAGCATTTAAAGTTAAAAAAATAATTTAATTCTTAATAAATTAATCATCATGAAAGAAGTATATATAGTTGCAGCAGCAAGAACTCCAATTGGAAGTCTTTTAGGAAGTTTATCAACCGTTGTAGCTCCAAAATTAGGGGCCGCAGCCATTAAAGGAGCAATAAAAAAAGCAAATATTCCAGTAAATACTGTTGACGAAGTATTTATGGGTAACGTGTTACAAGCAAATATAGGGCAAGCACCAGCTCGTCAAGCAGCTCTTTTTGCTGGTTTAAATGAAAATGTACCTTGTACAACCATTAATAAAGTATGTGCATCTGGAATGAAAGCCATAATGTTAGGAGCACAGTCCATTATTGCAGGTGATAACGAATGTGTTGTTGCTGGAGGAATGGAAAATATGAGTTTAGTTCCTCATTATTATCACGCTAGAAACGCAGTAAAATTGGGCGATGTTAAAATGGTTGATGGAATGGTTAAAGATGGATTATGGGATGTTTATACCAATAAGCATATGGGAAATTGTACGGAAACCTGTGCTAAAGAAAATAATATTTCAAGAGAGGATCAAGATAATTTTGCCATACAATCATATAAAAGAGCTGCTGAGGCTTGGAATGCAGGAAAATTTGATAACGAAATTGTTGGAGTTGAAGTTCCACAGCGTAAAGGAGATGCAATAGTTGTTAAAAAAGATGAAGAATTTACCAATGTAATGATTGATAAAATCCCGTTTTTAAAACCTGCTTTTGATAAAGATGGTACAGTAACAGCTGCAAATGCATCAACTCTAAACGATGGCGCATCGGCTTTAATTTTAATGAGTAAAGAAAAAATGGATGAGTTAGGATTAAAACCTTTAGCAAAAATAATAAACTATGCCGATGCTGCTCAAAACTCAGAGTGGTTTACCACTTCACCAACCCTTGCTATTGAAAAAGCATTAAAAAAAGCAAACTTAAAAACAACAGATATTGATTTTTGGGAATTAAATCAAGCTTTTTCGGTAGTTGGTTTAGTGAATATTAAATCGTTAAATATAAATCCTGCTAAAGTAGATGTAAATGGAGGTGCGGTTGCTTTGGGTCATCCACTTGGAAATTCTGGGGCAAGAGTGGTAGTTACTTTAATTAATGTATTGAAACAAAATAGTGGAAGATACGGTGCTGCAGCTATTTGTAATGGTGGAGGTGGTGCTTCTGCAATAATTATTGAAAACATTTAATAATTAATGAACTACGGAATTTGCCATTTAAGTGTTGTGCCATGCCGATTGGAACCTTCTGATAGAAGTGAAATGGTTACTCAATTAATTTTTGGTGAAACCCTAATAATTTTTGAAGAAAAAAAAGGAGATTGGCTCAGAATTAAAACGGCTTATGATGATTATGATTGTTGGGTAGATAAAAAACAAATTACCGAAATTACATGGCGAGAGTTTGAACAAATTACCTCTAATAATTCAACGTTAAGTGAAGAATTAATTCATGTTATACACAATAGGACTTCCAACGAATTTATTCCAATTGTTTTGGGTAGCTCATTGCCAAACTTCAAAAAAGAAAAAATATCTTTTAATCAAACCGAATATTTGTTTGACGGAGGAACTATTGATATCTCAAAAAAAATAGGTAAAAGTCATTTGATAGAAAATGCTTTTACCTATTTAAATACCCCTTATTTGTGGGGAGGTCGTTCGCCATTTGGTATTGATTGTTCTGGTTTTACTCAAATGTTGTATAAATTAAATGGAGTAAAATTACCTCGCGATGCATCGCAGCAAGCAAAAGTAGGTGTAACCTTAAGTTTTGTTGAAGAATCGGAAGCTGGTGATTTAGCATTTTTCGATAATGAAGAGGGTAACATCATACATGTTGGACTGGTATTAGACAACAACCGTATAATTCATTCAGCAGGCAAAGTAAGAATAGATCGTCTTGACCATCAAGGAATTTATAATGTTGAACATCAAAAGTATTCACATCGATTAAGGCTAATCAAAAAAATTATCTAAGTATTACCCGTTGTGCATTTAGAAGAATTTTTAATAAAAAAGGGGTCAGTTCGAGTTTTTTATGAAAGAAAAAGTATCGAGAACTAAACTACTATACAATTTTTGTTAAGATTAAAT
>JAVHRO010000040.1:0-19431 GCA_036171675.1 Vicingus sp.
TAGAGTAACAAAAAGAAAAAAAGAACAAGTAAATTAACTTATATAAAGTCTAATACCATCAAATTTTAATGAAGATCCTGGAGTTGTACAATTTTGAACTGTATTGTTTGCTGGATTATTTTCGATAAAATTAGAAATACTTCCTGATAAACTAAAGTTGCTAAGAATTCCATCATTAGCACTTCCTACTTCATTTAAAACTGCTGAAATTGAAGCGTTGTTTGAAGAAGGTACGCCATCGTTAAATTTGTAATATGCCATTAAACCAGGTTCGGTACCGTTTAATTCAATATTCATATTGTTATTTATCTCTTGGCATGTTCTTGCAACATTCCAAACTCTAGCCTCATCAATGGTTCCTTCCCAATATTGAGCATTTGCTGGATATTTACCAATAACTAATTGGCCACCTGCTGATTTCATACCTCCATTAGTTTGGACTTGTGAAACCAATATTCCATTTTTATATGCCTTAAGCACATTACCATCATAAGTTGCAGCAAAATGATACCACACGTTAGGATTAATTGTTCCGAAAGTAGCTGCATAATAAGCATTAGTTGCATCTTGAACAGTAGCACTTCCCATAAAATTACCATCAATATGATTCCAAATAATTCCACAATTCATTCCATACATAGGACCATCATATCCGTTATTACTTACAGGAGCATAGGGGCTTTTTGCCCAACATTCGTATGTCCAATTGGCATATGTTGTTCCATTATAAGTTACAGGTGTAGTAACCATATCATCAACACCATCAAAATTTAACGATTGAGATTGTGCATTTTTTAATAAAAAAAGCCCCAACGAGGCAAAGAATAATTTTTTAATCATAGCAAGTATTTTTAGTTTTTTTTGCAAAACTGAATATTCTTAAACTATAATTGTAAAAGCAGTTTGTAAACGGTTGGATTGAATTTGTGAGCTGTAAAAATGTATTTATTATTTGTTATTCATAAACTGTAAAAATGCTTTTATTCGATCTCTGGCAACTTTAATGGTTGTACCATTTTTCATAACTAGCGTATTTTTCTGAAAATTTTTTATGTAATCAACATTTACAATATATGAACGATGAACTCGTTTAAAATTGATGTTGACGAGTAAAATGTCCTCAAAAAATTTTAAGTTTTTTGAGGCAAGCAATGGTTTGTCATTGTTTTGATAAATATTAACATAAGAGCCATCAGCTTTTAAATATTCGATAGCATTTAACTTTAAAAATTCTGTTCCATTTAATACTTGCACACAAAGTATTCTATCTTTTTCGGGGTTTAAGTTTTGCTCTAATGTGTTCAGGTTTATTTGCTGAAGCAATTGTTGTTTTTGTTTAATTTTTTCGATTGCTTCGAGCAAATGCACTTCGTTAATAGGTTTTAGCAAATAATCAACTGCTGATAAGCGAAATGCATTTAGGGCGTATTGATTATAAGCGGTTGTAAAAATAACATCGTATTGATAACTGGTTTTTGAAATTTCTTCAACCAATTGTAAACCTGATTTACTAGGCATTTCTATATCTAGAAATACCAATTGTGGCTTTAAGGTTTTTATTAATTTAATGGCTTTTTCAACATCGTCAGCTTCTCCAATTATATCTATATCTGGAGCTAATTCGGCAATCATTAATTGAAGCAACTTTCTGGCTTTGGGTGAGTCGTCAACAATAATGGTTTTTATTTTATCCATGCGTTTTATATCGATATTCTTAAAATAATTTTGGTACCATTGGCTTGGTTGTTTTGCAATAAATCTACCACTTCAACTCCCACAAAATTTTTCTTTTCATGGTTTAGCAAAGCTATTCTTTTTTCGTTAGCCGAAGTGGAAAACGATTTTGGTTTGGTAAATGTTTGTTGGTTAATTTTATTGGAGTTTTTTCGCCCAACCCCATTGTCAATTATTTCTATTTTTAGTACAGCATCATTTTCTAATAATATATTTATTTGTAGGTGTTTTTCTCCATTTTTGTGTCGTAATCCATGTTTAAAAGCATTTTCTACATAAGGCTGAATAATTAGTGCAGGAATATTTATTGCTGAGCAATTCATTTTTTCATCAATAGCAATAGAAAAACTAAAATCTTGTTCTAAAAGCATACTTTCAAGTTTTATATAAAGTGTTAAAACTTCCAATTCTTCTGCTAAACTTACATGTTGCAAAGAACTCATTTCCAAAACTTTTCGTACTAAATCAGAAAAATCACTTAAATAAAGAGAGGCATTTTTTTTGTCGTTTTCGTAAATAAATCCTTTTATAGAATTAAGCACATTAAATAAAAAATGGGGGTTCATTTGCGATTTAAGAGCCGCTTGTTGGGTTAGCCGAAGTTCATTTTTTAAGTTAATATGTTCAATTTGTTTGGTTTGTTTGGTTTTAAGTAGTTTAATTCGATACCTAAACCCTATATAAGAGACAAAAAATACCACTAGTGTAATAATAAGATAAAACCACCATTTTTGCCAAAACGGAGGGTTTACAAAGCCATTTAAAACGATGGTGTTTTCTGAGTCGTTTCCAAAGTAATCTATTAACTTTATTTCCAACTCAAAAGTCCCTGTTGGCAAGTTTAATAGTTCAATTTTTTCAATATTACCAGGATAAGAAATCCAATTGGTATCGATAGTTTTAATACGATAAGCAAATTGATATTTACCATTTGATAGAAAATGACAGCCTTCTAACTGAAACCCTAAAGATTGATTGTAATTTAATTGTAAATAATCAGAAAGTGACACTTCTGAATTACCATTAACAAAGAGTTTTTTTAAATAAATTTTTCCTCTGGTTTGTTTGGTGCTAAAATCAATGGGTATTTTTTGTAGCCCATTTCCTGTTGCAAGCCAAATGTAGTTTTGATGAACAACAATTTCTTGTAAATTATCGGAAGCTAACCCCGATAGTTTATTTAAAATAGTCCATGTTTTAAGTTCTAAATCAAAAATCCATAATCCATTATTTGTAGCAGCATATATTTTTTTGTGATGATAAGTAATTTTGTTTACCAAAACTGTTGATGGAAATTCAGCAATTTCTTGTATGTTATCTTTAGAATCAATACTAAATAATTTTCCTTGAAAGTTAACAACAAACTTTGTAGATGTTGATTTATCAATTGTTGTAGAAAGAATTTGAACTTGGTTAAGGAATGTTTTTTTTAGTTTCCATTGCTGGTTTTCAAAAGCATATTTGAGTAATCCGTTATTGGTAGTAATCCATAATTTTTGGTCAATTTTATCAAAAATTACCATTCTAGACCAGTCATCAGTAAGTGTATCAAGCACAATTTTGTCGGCAATATTTTTTATGTAATAGGCACCAAAAGATGTTGCCAAAATATAATGGTCATTTACTTTTAGTAGGCATTTTAATGGGGGAATGTTTGAGTTTACTTTTTTTGTATTTGCTTCATAAATTTGATATAAATCGTTATTAATTGAATAAAATAAATGTTGCGTAATCGAATCAAAATACAACTGCTGAATATTTCCTTTTACAGAAGCTTCAAAAGTTTTTATATTGTTATTTTGAGTGTTTAGTTCGCTAATAAATCCATCAACAGTTGCAAAATAAATGGTGTTGTTGTGATTGGTTAGTTTTGAAACCATATCATGCTGCAACCCATTGTTTTCTGAGTTCCATACTTTATAATTTAAATTTGGAATTCTAATAATTCCATTTTGAAGAGTGGTTAACCAATAATTTTGTTCTCTATCAACAATACAATCGGAAAAAGAAAAATTAGGATATAAAATAGTTACTTCATCTATTGCTGGCTTATAAACTACAATTCCATTGTAGGTACAAATCCATAGCGAATGATCTTCAAGCTCTATTACTCTGGTTATTTTTCTGTAAATTAATGCTTGTCTTAGTTTGGTTGAATTTACGGGTTGAAACTCATTTTTAACTAATTTATAAACAATTGCTTTGGTGGTATTAAAAATCCAAACCCCAGTATTTTTGTTTTCAAGTATAAAATTTCCCGATGAAAGATTTTTGCTTGAAAATTGAAAAGGATAATAGTGTTGGTGTTCATTTTTAAATTTACAAATGGCATCGTTTGATAAAAACCATACTTCATTGTTCTTGTTTACCTTTACAGAGTTGGTATAAAGAAATTTTTTGTTTTTATTTCCGTTAAAATTAGCATAAGTTGTCCATTTTTTATCTAGTTCATTATATACAGCAATGCCATTGTTGTGGGTAACCCATAAGTTAAAAGATTTGTCGCAAATTATACTTGATATTTTTCCAAACGAATGTTTAAGTTCAATAATAGAATCATTTTCAACACAAAATAGTTGCCCTTTAAAGCTAAAAGAATAAATTTTGCCAGAACTAGAAGATGTTAAACCAGTAATTGCTTTTGACTTTAGGGTGGCAACTTTGTAATTCGTATAATTTATTCCATCAAATTTAAATAATCCGACATCGCATCCAATCCAAATAAATCCTTTTTGATCTTGTAAAATGCTATAAATTTCATTCGTTGGCAATCCTTCTTCGGAAGTATAATGAAAGTATGAGGGATATTGCCCATGACTATTTAGAGAACAAAGAAGTAAGAAATAAATGAAAAAGCCCTTCATAATGTAGGTTTAAACTAAAACAAACTTGATGAATCATCGGTTTCATAACCTTCGTCAATCAATAAATTTTTGGATTCTGCTGCATGCACAGCCAGTTCATCGCATCGCTCGTTGTATTTATTGCCAGCATGACCCTTAACCCAATGAAATTTTATTTGGTGTTTGGGGTAAATTTGTAAAAAACGTTGCCACAAATCCACATTTTTTTTACCTTTAAATCCTTTCTTTTGCCAACCAAAAACCCAACCTTTTTCTACCGAATCAATCACATATTTGGAGTCGGAGAAAACATTTACCTCCGATGGAATAACTTTTATGGTTTCTAAAGCAACAATTACCGCCATCAACTCCATGCGGTTGTTGGTGGTGTTTTTAAAACCTTGCGCAAGCTCTTTATGATGACTACCACTCATCATTATCACGCCATAACCTCCGTTTCCAGGATTTCCTTTGGCGGCGCCATCAGTATATATGGTAATTTTTGCCATTAAAATCTAATATTGGTTCTAAACGATTTTACTGCGATAGTTAAAAGTATTATTCCAAAAACTTTACGTAAATCGGCAATACCTCCTTTGTTTAAAATACGCTCTATAAAAACCGATAACTTTAGCACTGCACAAACTAAAATAATGTTAACAATGATAGCCATAACAACGTATTCGGCACGGAGCGAAACCAAAGAAGTAATGGTTCCTGCTCCAGCAATTAATGGAAATGCAATAGGAACTAATGATCCTGTTTTTACTGAGTTTTTGTCTTCTTTGAAGAAGTTTATTCTTAAAATCATTTCTAATGCCAAAAAGAAAATAAAGATAAAGTTTTTATAAAATAAGAATTCAGGTATGAAGTAATTTTAGACAGGATGTTATGATACGAGATATATTCTTTCCAACTTAAAATTATCATTAAATGGTCATCTTTATTAATTTCGTTGGGTTATAGAAAGTAAGTTATACCAATTATTAAAACCAACAAATCCAACATGTGTGGGGTGTTTTTCGTATATTGATTTTCCTGAAGGATTGCCTACCATTCCGGTAGCCCCACCAACCAATGCAAATGGTTTATGTCCGGCTTTTTGCAAATGCACCAAAATCATAATTTGCACCAAACTACCAATGTGCAACGAATCGGCAGTAGGGTCGAAGCCAATATAAGCCGAAGTCATCCCTTTTGCAAATTGTTCTTCTGTTCCGGGCATCATGTCTTGTATCATGCCTCTCCATTTCAGTTCTTCAATAAAGTTCATTCTGATTCTAGTTTTTTGATAGGCAAAAATAAGGATTTACCTTAAACTTGTTACATTAACCTGATGGGATATTAATTGAGCTGATTCTTTTTAAATGTAAGTTCATAACCAAAAACCCAAGTAATGTGAACCACATAGAAACATAGTTATACTTAACTGTCGAATTAATAAACAACCTTTAATTAGAACAGTAGGTTTCTCACTATTTATCGGGAGAACTATGCGTAACTATTTATTTTAATTTTTCGTTGTTATGATGCCGTTCGCTATCTCTTGCGGTCTTTTTTTTGAGGTTTTTTTGAAGTGCTTGAGTTAAGTCAATCCCAGTTTGGTTGGCTAAACAAATGAGTACAAAAAGCACATCTGCTAATTCTTCGTCTAGTTCTTTGGTTTTATCGCTTTCTTTTTCTGATTGTTCGCCGTATCGACGAGCTATAATTCGAGCAACTTCGCCCACTTCTTCGGTAAGCATTGCCATATTGGTAAGCTCATTAAAATACCGAACTCCGTGTTTTTTTATCCAATCGTCAACGAGTTGTTGGGCTTGTTCTATGGTCATGTTAAAACTTTAACAAATGAGATTTTGCTTGATTATTCCAACCCACTTGACTTTCATAATCGACAAAGAAAATCTTCAAATCGGCTTGGCTTTCGTAATCTACAAAATACACTTTTTTGTTGGCTTGACTTTCGTAATCAACAGCATACCAAAGTCCATCCTTGTTGGCTTGACTTTCGTATTTTACCATAAAAACTTTTAAATCGCATTGCGATTCGTACTTCACAATATACACCTTTAAATCGGCTTGACTTTCGTATTGTACTTTGTAAATTTTTTGTGCAGAAACGCTTGTTGTAGCAAAAGCTAAAAACAAGAAAATTGGAATAATGTATTTCATAATGAATTGTTTTTTAGTCAAATGTAATTAATTGTTGTTACTAATCAACCACTTATTTTTCTCTCTTTGCCACAGATTACACAAATTTTCACAGATTCTCCTTCACAAATTATTTCAGATTAACATAATTAACCCACGCCTTCGGCGTGGTAATTAAATCTGTGAAAATTTGTGTAATCTGTGGCATTAATTTTAATCAACTTTATAAAAATAATTTATCTTTTTACTGTTTTTATACACTTCCACATCCCAAACAATATTCCATTGTTTTACATAATCGGCTAAAGGTTGCAAGCCAACTTCAGCTCTTCTTTTATCCACATTTTCAGGGTCTTCTAAATCTTGAACGAAAGAGATTCCAGTTTTATTATCTCTGCCTATTTGACTTCCATAAATTTGTTTTTTACCTTGTTTTAATGCTACTCTATCTTCGAGTAATGCCAATTGACTTCCTGTTGCGTTTCCATTTTTAACTGCTTCACGCATCATGGGTAAATATTTCACTTGGGATGCTGAATCAGAATGCTGAACAACTAAAAACAAGGTTGAATTTCCACTATTTCCAATAATATTCTTCCCTAACCAACCACGTTCATCTAAAATTTTGGAGATAATAATGAGATTTACAGAATCTTTCTTTTGGATTATTTTCCAATGAGCTTTTATCTCCTCTGAGTCCTGGCCGAACTCCTTTTCTACTGCATCTATTTGTTTACGGTATTTTTGGTCTTCATCATGAATAGAGTCTAACAACGCAATTAAAGGTCTGTCAAAATCTTTCTCTGCTTCGTCTTTGCTCTTTTTAATCGATCCCAACAATTCTTCCCATCTATTATCGGAATGTAATGCCATTAAATTACTATCTGTACTAGTTCGATCGTAATTTATGTACTTGGCTTTGTCCACCAAATAAAATAAATGATAAAATGCAGAATCTTTTACATTGGCTAAAGCCCATGAACAAGCAGCATTGTACCTGTCGTTTTGGAAAGCTTTTCCTAAGTTAGTAGCAAATGCCTGATTGTATCTAATGGCAGATTCAGCATAATTTTTTGCTTCATACAAACTATCGGCTTGCTTAACTAATAGTTTGTATATTTCTGGAACTTGAGCAAAAGTGAAAGTTGAAAAAAGGATAAGAAATGCAGTTAAAAATGTTCTCATAATTAAAGTGTTTTAATTCATAATAAAAACAATACTAGACAAAAAACAACTGCGCTCAACCAAATGTTCGATTTTTTTTATAAGCGGTCGTTTTTGGTGGAGAAACGTGCAAAAAAACAAGAGTTTTTTACTGCTTATTCCAAAATTGCTGCAATCCCAGGTAATTCTTTACCTTCTAAATATTCTAACATAGCTCCTCCTCCTGTACTTACGTGGCTAACTTTATCGGCAAGATTAAATTTGTTTATTGCTGCAACAGAATCTCCACCTCCAACTAAAGTAAATGCACCAAGTTTAGTTGCTTCGGCAATTGCTTTGGCTATTTCTAATGTTCCTTTTTCGAATTTCTCCATTTCAAAAACGCCCATTGGCCCATTCCATAAAATGGTTTTTGACGCTAAAATACAAGCTTTGTACGATTTTATTGATTTTTCGCTGATGTCCAATCCCATCCATCCTTCAGGAATAGCGTTTGTATTGCATGTCTGCGTGTTAGCATCTTCAGCAAATTTATCAGCAGCTAATGTATCTTCAGGTAAATAAACGGTCACCTTTTTTTGCTTTGCTTTTGCCAAAATAGCTGACGCAGTATCTAAAAAGTCATCTTCGACCAACGAACTTCCAATGTTTCCTCCTTGAGCTTTTGCAAAAGTATAAGCCATTCCACCACCAATAATAATGTTATCTACCTTATCTAACAGCTGTTCCATAATAATGATTTTACTAGAAACCTTTGCACCGCCAACAATTGCAGTAATTGGAGCAACTCCTTCTTTCAATACTTTCGAAACGCTAAAAATTTCTTTTTCTATCAAATACCCAAACATTTTGTCGTTCGGAAAAAATTGAGCTATTATGGTTGTTGAGGCATGAGCACGATGAGCAGTTCCAAAAGCATCGTTTACATAAACATTGCCCAATTTGGCCAATTTTTCGGTAAAATCTAAATCTCCTTTGGTTTCGCTTGCATAAAATCTTAGGTTTTCTAACATCAACACTTCGCCTGGTTTTAAACTTGCTGCTAATTCTTTAGCTTCGTTACCAATGCAATCGGGTGCAAATTTTATAGGCTGACCAATTAGTTTTTCAACTTCAGAAACAATGTGTTTTAACGAAAATTTATCTTCATATCCGCTTTTTGGACGACCCAAATGCGACATTAAAATAACTGCACCGCCACCTTTTAATATTTTTTTGATGGTTGGAACTGAAGCTGAAATTCTGGTGTTATCCGTTACCTCAAATTTATCGTTTAAAGGCACGTTAAAATCAACCCGTATTAATACTTTTTTTTCTGAAAAATTGTAATTATCAATGTTTTGCATGGTGTATATATTTTAATTATTTCGTTTTTAACCATATTCTCTTATACTCTTTTATAACTAATTTTAATTTATTGAATATCAATACTTTTTTTGCCACAGATTCCACAAATTTTCACAGATTATAACCGTCACGCCTTTGGCGTGGCGGTTAATTTTGTTAAATTTTTAAGATTAATAAATTTAATTTGTGCAAAAAATCTGTGCAAATTTGTGGAATCAGTGGCATTTTTACAAAGTTATCTATTTTGAAGTTGGGAAATTAATCTCCCGATTACTATGTGGTTAAATTTTTTCTGTACAAAGGTAAAATTTATAACTAAAAAACGAAGGTTCGCATCATAATAATTACTTTTGAAAAACTATGTTGTTTAGCGAAATAATTGGTCAGGAAGATTTAAAAAAACGATTGATTGCCTCTGTAAAAGATGGTAGAGTTAGTCATGCTCAATTATTTTTAGGAGAAGAAGGCACTGGTAACCTACCTTTAGCGTTGGCTTATGCTCAATATATAATGTGCGAAGACAAACAAGAGTTGGATTCTTGTGGCAAATGCAGTTCGTGTATAAAACACCAAAAACTGATTCACCCCGATTTACATTTTGTTTTTCCTACTGCTAATACTGACATGGTTAAAGGGAAGCCACTAAGCGATTTATTTTTAGAAAAATGGAGAGAAATTATTTTAGAAAACAATGCCTATTTTTCGATTAATCAATGGCAAGAAAAAATCCAAACTGAAAACAAAGCGTTATTAATTCCAGCTGAAGAAAGCAATGAAATCATTAAAAAGTTAAGTTTAAAAACCTACGAATCGGAATATAAAGTAATGATTATTTGGTATCCCGAAAAATTCAACAATTCGTCGGCCAACAAACTATTAAAAATATTGGAAGAGCCAGAGCCAAAAACACTATTTATTTTAGTGGCACACGATTCCAGCCAACTTATGCCAACTATATTATCTCGTGCGCAAACTTGTAAAGTAAATAAAATTGATGCTCAAGATTTAGCTAAAGAAATATCCTTACAATTTAATCTATCCATTGAACAATCAAACCATTTGAGTATGCTGTCCGATGGGAATTTTTTAGAGGTTAAAAAAAATATAGAAACATCTGATGCTGAAGAGTTTTTTTACGACTTATTTACCAAATGGATGAGAGCAGCATTTAAGGCTGATGTTATTTCGTTAATTTCATTTTCAGATGACATTCAAAAAATTGGACGAGAAAAACAAAAGCAATATATTTCCTATTGTTTACATATTTTTAGAGAAAGCCTAATTAACAATTTTGGAAGCCCAGCACTCAATAAAACCACATCAAACGAAAATCAATTCTTAGTAAAGTTTGCACCATTTATACATGGAGCCAATTGTATTGAAATTATTGAACTTTTTAACGAAGCTTATTTCCAAATTGAAAGAAACGCTAATCCTAAAATATTGTTTCTCGACGTTTCTTTAAAACTCACTAAATTATTAAGGGTAAAAGCCTTTGAAATGGAGTAGTAAATTTCTTTTTTCAAAACCATGTTCTTCCCCCTTTAATTTTAATTAAGAATAGTATATTTGTTGATTAGAAATTTTTCGTTTAACAAAACACAGCATTACAGCTGTTTTAAGATATAAAAATATGGGATGTAGTAGTTGTGGATCTGATGGGGGGTGCGGAACTTCAGGCGGTGGTAGTTGTAGTAAAAGTGGCTCATGTAGCAGTTATAAATTAAGCGTATTTGATTGGCTCAGCGATATTGAATTGCCCCATGGTCAAGCACTATTTGATTGCGTAGAAGTTCATTTTAAAAATAGTAGAAAAGATTTTTATAGAAATACTACTAATTTATCTTTAAATGTTGGTGACGTTGTTGCTGTTGAAACAACATCAGGACACGATATTGGAACAATAACCTTGACTGGCGAATTGGTAAAAAAACAAATGCGCAAAAACAAGGTGGCATTTGATTCACCGGAAATTAAAAAAATATATCGTCTAGCAAAAACAACCGATATTGAAAAGTGGATTGAGTCGCAACAACTCGAAATTGATACCATGTACAAAGCTAGAACTATAGCGATTGAACAAGGTTTAGATATGAAAATTAGTGATGTTGAATATCAAGGAGACAAAACAAAAGCCATTTTTTATTATACCGCAGAGGCCAGAGTTGATTTTAGAGAACTTATTAAACGACTTGCTGAGGAGTTTAAAATAAGAATTGAGATGAAACAAATTGGAGTGCGTCAAGAAGCCAGTAGATTGGGAGGAATAGGCTCTTGTGGAAGAGAATTGTGCTGCTCCACTTGGTTAACCGATTTTCGCTCAGTATCTACTTCTGCAGCACGTTACCAACAACTTTCGTTAAATCCACAAAAACTTGCAGGACAATGTGGTAAACTAAAATGTTGCTTAAACTACGAACTAGACGCCTATACAGATGCTTTAAAAATATTCCCTGATACTAGCATCATGTTGGAAACAGAAAAAGGAAGTGCTTTTTATCGTAAAATGGATATTTTCAAGAACATGATGTGGTATTCATACAAACACGAAGCCATTCAATTTATTGAAATGAAAGTAGAGCGTGTAAACGAAATTATTGCCATGAACAAAAAAGGGCAAAAACCAAGCGATTTAGTTGCATATGTTGAACCCATCAAAAAAGAATTTATTGAACCCGATTATGCCAATGTAGTAGGACAAGATAGTTTGACTCGTTTCGACAATCCAAAGAAAAAGAACAACAACAAAAACCGAAATAGAAACAAAAAAAACTTTCAACATAAAAATGAACCTAAAAAATAATTCCATAGCACCACTCAGATTTTTGCTTAAGAGAATAGCTTTTTTAGTTTGCTTTGCTTTTCTTTTTGCTTGCGATACCAACAAGGTTTATGATCAATATGTTGAAATTGAAAACGCCAATTGGAAGAAACAAGATATTACTAAATTTTATGTAGATATTACAGATACCACCAACGCCCATAATTTATACATCAATGTTAGAAATAAGGGCGACTATCCTTTTAGCAACTTGTATATGTTTGTAAAAATTGAAGGACCAGATGGTAATTTTGAAGTTGATACGGTAAATTGCATTTTGGCTGACAAAAGCGGAAAATGGCTAGGAAAAGGTATTGGAGACTTATGGGATGTAACGGTGCCCTATATTGGTGGATTTAAATTTTCAAAATTAGGCACCTACCAATTTACCTTCGAACAGGCTATGCGGGTCGAAAATGGATTAGTTGGAATTGCCGATGTTGGTTTACGAATTGAACGAAAAGAAGAGTAAATATTTAACAATATGTTGAAACTAACTACCCCAAAAATTAACGAAAAAAAAGTCATCAGATATTTTTGGCTATTCGCAGTCCCAATACCAGTTGTAATGTTTTTCATCATAATGTGGTGTGCCAAAACTGGCTCATTAGGATTTGAAGATTTACCTTCATTACAAGAATTAGACAATCCAAAAAGCAACCTTGCTACCGAAGTAATTTCGTCCGACGGAAAATTATTAGGAAAATATTTTAAAGAAAATAGAACGGACGTTAAATACAAAGATTTATCACCATTTTTAATTAATGCCCTAGTTGCAACCGAAGACGAACGTTTTTACCAACATTCAGGAATTGATTTTAGAGGTTTAATGAGAGCTGTTATTAAACTTGGTAAAGCAGGTGGTGCAAGTACCATTACACAACAATTGGCAAAAATGATGTTTCACGACCGGAAAGGTGGATTCATAAATAAAATCAAACAAAAAATTCAAGAACAAATCATTGCTGTGGAGTTAGAGAAAAGATACACCAAAGAAGAAATTATTACCATGTACCTGAATAAATTTGATTTTATTAATAATGCCGTTGGAATAAAATCTGCAAGCAATGTTTATTTCAACAAAGAACCAAAAGATTTAGAGATACATGAAGCCGCTATGTTGGTAGGTATGGCAAAGAATCCAGCTCTGTTTAACCCACTGAGACGACCAGAAATTACTCTAAACAGAAGAGAAGTGGTGCTAAAACAAATGTATAAAAACGATTACATTACAGAAGAACAATATGATTCAATACGCGTTTTATCACTTGGATTAGATTACAAAATTGTTGACCACAAAGAAGGGTTAGCTCCATATTTTAGAGAAATTTTAAGAGGCGATTTACAAAAATTATTTGAACAGAAAGATGAAAATGGTAATTACATATACGCAAAAAAAGATGGTTCTCCATACAACATTTATAGCGACGGTTTGAAAATTTATACCACCATCGATTCTCGTATGCAAAAATATGCCGAATGGGCAGTTCAAGAACATATTGGAAAAACCTTGCAACGACAGTTTTTTAATCACTTAAAAAAATATCGTATTAAACGATATCCATTTGATAGTAGAATTTCCGAAGAACAATACGAACAAATTATGCAAACCGCAAGGGTAAGAACCGCTCGTTATCAAATATTAACAGGTCAGGAATGTGAAAATTGTGGAAGACGTGGAAAGGTTATTGAAAAACAAGGTCATTATTTCCAATGCACGGCTGAGGACTGTAACCACAAGCGATGGGCTCCACCTACCGATTCAATTCCAATTGTTTTTAACAAACCCCTTAAAATGACCGTCTTTTCTTACCAAGGCGACAAAGACACCATCCTTTCACCAAACGATTCTATTAAATATTACAAAGCTTTTTTACAAGCAGGTTTAATGTCGGTTGATCCCCACACCGGATACATCAAAGCATGGGTTGGTGGTACAAATTTTAAAATTTTTTCGTTCGACCATGTAAAAACTTCTCGACGTCAAGTGGGATCTACATTTAAACCTTTTGTCTATTCTACAGCTATTCAAAATGGTTATTCTCCATGTTACGAAGTGCCTAATACTCGTTATACTTTTCATAAAGGAGAATTTGGAATATTACAGGATTGGACACCTAGCAATTCCGATAGAATTTATGGATGCGCTGTTACCTTAAAATACGCCTTGGCTAATTCTATAAACAGCATTTCCGCATGGATAATGAAGCAGTTTGGACCACAAGCTGTAGTAGACCAAGCTAAAGCTATGGGAATTACAAGCCCCCTAGAAGCCGTCCCTTCGCTTTGTCTTGGTGTTGCCGATTTAACCGTATATGAAATGGTGGGAGCTTACGCATCAATGGCAAACAAAGGAGTTTATATTGAACCAACCATGTTTACTCGCATTGAAGATAAACATGGTAACGTTATTATTGACTTTAAGCCCAAAACCAACGAAGCAATGAGTGAAGAAACCGCGTATGTGATGCTCGATTTAATGAAAGGAGTTGTTGATGGTGAACGCAATAATTGTATGGCAGGATTAATGAAACACCCTGTATTCGTTAGTGGAACGGGAATGCGTTTGAGAGGAGCTATTACAGCAGCAAGACCTTATACTGGTCACCATTATCCTATTGCCGCAAAAACTGGTACCACACAAAATAACTCTGACGGTTGGTTTATGGGATTAACTCCTGATTTAGTAACAGGTGTTTGGGTGGGTGCTGAAGAACGAAGTGTGCGTTTTGCCACCACCGACATGGGTCAAGGAGCCAATACTGCTTTACCAATTTGGGGCTATTATATGCAAAAAGTTCATGCCGATCCTACATTAAAAATTTCATCTGGAGATTTTGAAAAACCAGAAAAACCTTTATCGATTGAATTGGATTGTGTAAAGTATAATTTGGGCAAAAACTTTAATACCGATTATAACGACACCACTTATTAATTTGAAAATATTAAACGGAATAAATTACTGAAAACTTAATCTTTATAAAATGGCAATAAACAAAGTAGTTGCAAATGTTGAAGAGGCAACAAAAGGAATTAAAGATGGCATGACCTTAATGTTAGGCGGTTTCGGATTGTGTGGTATTCCTGAAAACTGCATCAATCAATTGGTAAAAATGAATGTAAAGGGAATTACATGCATATCGAACAACGCTGGAGTTGATGATTTTGGATTAGGATTGCTTTTACAAAACAAACAAATTAAAAAAATGATTTCTTCGTATGTGGGAGAAAACGATGAGTTTGAACGCCAAATGTTAAGTGGCGAATTGGAAGTAGATTTAATCCCTCAAGGTTCGTTAGCAGAACGATGTAGGGCAGGTGGGGCTGGAATTCCAGCATTTTTTACACCAGCAGGTTATGGTACCGAAATTGCCGAAGGCAAAGAAGTTCGTGTATTTAACGGAAAACCACACATTTTAGAGGCAGCTTTAACAGCCGATTTTGCTATTGTAAAAGCTTGGAAAGGCGATACCGCTGGAAACTTAATATTTAAAGCAACTGCCCGAAACTTTAATCCAATGATGGCTATGGCCGGTAAAATTACTATTGCTGAGGTAGAAGAATTGGTTCCTGAAGGAACACTTGACCCCAACACCATTCATACTCCTGGAATTTTTGTACAACGAATTTTTCAAGGTGAGAAATATGAAAAACGAATTGAACAGAGAACTACTCGCTCACGCTCGTAGATTCAATTTAGCAATGAAACGAATTGAACAATGTAACAATTGAAAAAAATACATGGAAACGAAAGAGAATATTATTGTATCCAAAACCATCAATTTTTCATTGTTAATTATTGCGTTTTGCGAGGAGTTAGAATCAAAACGAAAATTTGTTGTAGCTAATCAATTACTTCGTTCGGGAACATCAATTGGAGCAAATATACACGAAGCTCAAAATGCTGAAAGTAAGGCAGACTTTATTCATAAAGTAAAAATTGCAGCAAAAGAGTTGGAAGAAACAAAATATTGGTTGATTTTATGTAAAAATGCAAAGAATTATCCTTTTAATGAGGAATTAGAAAATCAAATTAAAGAAATAGGATTGATTATTTATAAAATTTTAAGCACAAGTAAAAAGTAATGCGTCAATATTGATAAATTGCTACATTAATAAATTGTTACATTAAAAATTATGTTAGACAAAATAGGAATTGCAAAACGAATTGCACAAGAATTAAAAGACGGTTGGTATGTTAACTTAGGAATTGGTATTCCCACATTAGTGGCTAACTATGTACCAAAAGGAATAACCGTAGAATTTCAATCGGAAAACGGAATTTTGGGCATGGGGGCATTCCCTTTTGAAGGAGAAGAAGATGCCGATTTAATCAATGCAGGTAAACAAACCGTAACGTTACAACCTGGCGCCTCAATTTTTGATTCTTCTACCAGCTTTGCCATGATTAGAGGACAACACGTACAATTAACCGTTTTAGGGGCTATGGAAGTTTCTCAAAACGGCGACATTGCCAATTGGAAAATACCGGGCAAAATGGTAAAAGGCATGGGTGGGGCTATGGATTTAGTGGCTTCTGCAAAAAACATTATTGTTGCCATGATGCATACCAATAAAGCTGGTGAAAGCAAGATTTTGCCAGAATGTACGTTACCATTAACAGGGGTTGGTTGCGTTACAAAAGTGGTAACCGAATTGGCGGTAATGGAAATAAAAAATGGTGCATTTTATTTAATTGAACGTGCTCCTGGTGTTTCGGTAGAACAAATAAAAACAGCCACTTTAGGTAAACTAATTATTGAAGGCGAAATACCTGAAATGATTTTGGATTAACTGTTTTTTATTGCAGCGCACACTTGTTATAGTGAGCCTGAATACTAATTTAAATTTTTATGAAAAAACTATTTCAAATTTTATTGCTTGTTGTTTTCGCTTTTGTGAGTAAATACACATTTGCCCAAAACAACATGGAAGATGTTGTTTATTTAAAAAATGGCGGTATCTACCGAGGAATAATTCTGGAACAAATTCCTGAGAAAGGCATTAAAATTCAAACCCATGACAGAAGTGTTATAGCCGTCAGTTTCGACGAAATCGAAAAAATACTCAAAGAAATAGAAGTTACGACAAAAGATAATGATACCGTAGCATATAAAAAAAGAGGGTATATCAATTTAACAGAGATATGTTATGGGTCAGGATATAAAGAGCTTGTTGAGCAGCCATTTTATGCAAAAGGCTTAGATAATCCAGATTATTTTGGGTTTAGAATGGTCAATGGATATCAAGTAGACGAACATTTATCATTAGGTGTTGGTATTGAAGGGAACTTTTACAAAAATCATTATACAAAGATACCCGTAACTTTTGATGTAAGACTTAGCGTCGCTAAAGGTAAGGTTAGCCCTATGTTTATAATAAATGGTGGTTATTCATTTGACTTACATGGTATAAAAGGGGGTTATGTAATTAATCCGCAAATAGGTTTTAAAGCCTATATTTCTAAAAACACTGCCTATTTATTTAATGTAGGCCTTAGATATCAGCAAGTTGCAATCAATAACTTCTATAACCCTACTATGAAATATTTTATGCTGGTTTCGTTCAGCACAGGCTTTTCGTTCTAGATATTATTTTTACCAAATACTTGTTTGTTTTGATATAAGTAAAAAGATAAATTACAACATTAAAACCATGAAAAAAACACTAAGTATATTCATCATCATTGTTTTGGTTTTTCTGTGTAAATTTTCCTTTGCTCAAAACAATATGGAAGATGTAGTTTATTTAAAAAATGGTACCATATACAGAGGATTGATTATTGAACAAAATCTTAATCAAAACATCAAAATTCAAACTTACGATTGGAACATAATCGCTATTAATTTTGACGAAATTGAAAAAATACTCAAAGAAATCGTTCCTCCGGGATTTGATGCAATGGAGATACCTTTAATAAAATTCAATAAACGAGGATTTATTAATATAACTGAAATGGGTTATGGTTTCGCAAATACTAGTCATGATGCACGCGAAGGTTTAGCTAATCAAGATTTAAGATGTATCAGAATGGTGAATGGATACCAAATAACTCAAGCCTTCTCTTTAGGTATTGGTCTGGAAATTAACGAATTTAGGTCATTAACCCTGACGCCATTAACACTCGATGCTAGGATAACAATGGCAAAAACTAAAATACGCCCCGTTTTTATAATAAACGGTGGTTACTCATTTGGATGGAACGGAATATTAGGTGGTTATGTAATTAATCCTCAACTTGGATTTAAAGCATATATTTCTAAAAAAGTTGCCTTTGTAGTAAATTTTGGTTACAGAATACAAGCAAAATGGGTGTATATTGATGCTCCTGTTAATCATGAGATGTATTTAGACCCTGAAAAATTGAAATATTATTATCAGTATTCCACAATTAGTGCAGGATTTTCGTTTTAAGAGTTAAAAAATATTGTACTATAGATGAGTTTAGGGCCGAACATTAACTAAAAAGGAAAATGAATTTATGAAAAAAATAGTTCAAACGATAACCCTAGTTATTTTTGTTTTTTTTGGTGACTCTCTCTCTGCGCAAAACAAAAAGGAAGATGTGGTTTATTTAAAAAATGGAAGTATTTACCGAGGAATAATCATTGAACAAAATCCTGAGCAGAACATCAAAATTCAGACACATTTCAAAAACGTAATTGTTATCAATTACGCCGAAATTGAAAAAATTAATAAAGAAGCGATTCTTCCAGAACCAAGTAAAAAAGATTCGAAACAATTTGAAATTAAAAAACGCGGGTTCGCTAGTTTTTCAGAAATTGGGTATGGTATTGGCCTTTATAATCCATCTTTTCAACCCTTTTACGAAACGCATTTAACAGGGAATTATTTGGGCTTTAAATCCGTTAATGGCTATCAATTTAATGAATATTTCGTGTTGGGCATAGGCCTTGAATATAACGATTATAAAGAAGTACAAGCGTTCCCAGTAACAATAGACGCAAGATTTTGCCTGATTAACCAGAAATCGAGTCCAGTCTTTATTTGGAATATGGGTTATACTTTTGGAATGAAAGGAGAAAAATGTGGTTTTATTATCAATCCTCAGATTGGTTTTAAAACCAATATCTCAAATAATGTTGCCTACATTATAAATGTAGGTTTCAGATTTCAACAAACAGAACTAATTTATAATAATCATTGGGGCCAATATGAAAGTAATATTAAGAATTCGAAAAGTACTTATTATCAATTTATTACAGTTAGTACTGGTTTTTCATTCTAAAGGTAAAAGCTCTTTTATTTTACAGTTATTGCTATAAACAAAAGAGCCGATTCATTTGAATCGGCTCTTTTATTTATAAAGCGTTATTACTTTTAATTATCGCTAGGCAAGAACGAATATCG
>JAVHRO010000041.1:0-19354 GCA_036171675.1 Vicingus sp.
AATACTTATTAATATCTTTATGCTCATAACATCTTAACTTATATAAAGTCTAATAATAAAGAAAAAAAATCATTTAATTTTTTGGAAAGGAAAACCAATAAGTATGCCAAAAACAACACCTTAAAATAAAAGTGAAAAAAAATTAATAATCTACAGCAAGATTTCTAACCACATCTTTTATACTATTTAATAACTTATATTTTACTTCATCAGCATCATCCATTGCCTCATCAATATCATAAATTGCATCCATAATTTGTTCTTCATCGAAAGTAGAATCAAAATTTTCGATTACGGTTAAAACTTCTAAACAAACTTCGAAATCACCTTTAACGGCAATTCGAATCAACGTATTTAAATGCTCGCTTGCATCTAAAGAAGATTGCCAAAATATAGAAACAAGAAATGCTTTTATGGATTTATATTTAACATCATTAATTGCTTTAATGATTGGAAGAACTGCAGTCTCGTTCTTTATGTCGAATAAAAAAGTTGTTATTTCCTTTTTAATTTTGTTATCTGATGTAGTTAAATATACTTGTAAAATTTCTTCAATAACTTCCTTTTGACCTTTTTTTCGTAATTGATCAAGTGCTAACAACACTTTTTCTGAGTCATTAGATTTTAGGTCTGTTAGAATTTGGTTTAATATTTTTGTTTTGTTCTCGGTCATAAATTTAAAAAATAGAAAAGCTCACTATTTTTAGTGAGCTTTTTTAATTTGTTTATTAATACCTTATTTAATAGTAAATAAGTCTTCTAACTTTTGCAATATGTTTAGCTAATCGAATAACTTGTTTGGTGTAGCCAAACTCGTTGTCGTACCACACATATAAAACGATGTTTCTTTTATCTTTTGCCACAATGGTTGCCGTACTATCAAATACTGAACAGCAAGTGTTTCCAATAATATCATTTGATACCAATTCTGGATCGTTTTCGTATTTTATTTGATTCACTAAAACACCTTCTAATGCTGCTTTTCTGATGATTTCATTTATTTCATCTTTGGTTGTTTCTTTTGCAACATTTAGATTTAAAATGGCTAATGAACCATTTGGAGTAGGTACTCGAACTGCATTAGCAGTTAATTTATCTTTAAAACTTGGAATTACTTTAGTTACAGCATCTCCAGCTCCAGTTGAAGTAATAACCATATTAATAGCTGCAGATCTACCTCTTCTTGCTTTTTTGTGCATGTTATCCAAAAGGTTTTGATCGTTTGTATAAGCATGAACAGTTTCAATATGTCCTTTAATTACACCTAACGTATTTTCAACAGTATACAAAATAGGAGCAATTGCATTTGTTGTACATGACGCTGCTGAGAAAATATCTAAATCATCAACGCTAAATTGCCCTTCATTAATACCATACACTATATTTGGCACTTCTTTTCCTGGTGCGGTCAACAAAACTTTACTTGCTCCTTTCGATTTTAAATGTCGAGATAAGGCTTCTTTATCTTTAAACACACCTGTATTATCAATAACCAATGCGTCATGAATTCCATAAGCAGTGTAATCAATTTCTTCAGGATTACTTGCGTCAATCATTTTTACAATTTGACCATTTATGATTAACGAGTTATTTGTTAAATCTTCGTCAATAGTACCAGAGAAAAAACCATGAACGGAATCATTTCTTAATAACGCAGCTCTTTTGATAATATTCTCTGCATTAACACCTCTGGTAACAATGGCTTTTAATCGTAATTGTTGACCTTTTCCAGCTTGTTTTATTAATTCTCTAGCAACTAATCTTCCAATTCGTCCAAAGCCATATAAAACGACATCTTTTGGGGTGATTTTATGTGAATTTGTATTATCAAATCCAGTTAATTTATTTTTTAAAAAGTCGAGTTGAGAGGCGTAGTTGCTTTTTTCAAGTTTCCATT
Source organism: Vicingus sp. (assembly GCA_036171675.1). Lineage (GTDB taxonomy): Bacteria > Bacteroidota > Bacteroidia > Flavobacteriales_E > Vicingaceae > Vicingus. Next base: position 1,898 of record JAVHRO010000041.1, read on the forward strand.
CGCTAGCCAATTTTCCAATATCTAATTTTGAAGGGGGTAAATTTAAAAGGCATAATTCTTTAGCTATTTCGGTGGTTTCTTCAATACTTACAGGATTATAAACAATTGATTTCGCCACTTTATGTAATTTCAATACTTCAGAAATACTTTTATCCACTAGAGGATTTCTAAACAATACTAATTCTACTGATTTTCCATACATTAAATCGCCAATGTAACTAATTAAGCTAATAGCTGATTTTTCATCGTTTACAAATTGATTTAATCTAAATTCGTAAGCTGTTTTAGTGTCTGCTAATTCCATTTTTAATAAAGATTTTATCCTAAATATGTTTTTAATAAATTACTTCTGGATGAATGTCTTAATCGACGAATTGCTTTTTCCTTTATCTGACGCACTCTTTCTCTTGTTAAATTAAATTTTTCACCGATTTCTTCTAACGATAAAGGATGAACTAATCCAATTCCAAAAAACATTTTTATTACATCTTGTTCTTTATCGGTTAGAGTGGATAAAGAACGATTAATTTCTCTTTGTAATGACTCTGTCATTAATTGCAAATCAGAATTTGGGGTATCGTGATTAGCTAAAACGTCTAATAAATTACCATCTTCATCATCTCTAAATGGAGCATCAACTGAAACGTGTCTTCCAGCTATTTTCATAGAGTCAAATACTTTGTCTTCACCGATTTCTAATATTTCTGCAATTTCATCGGCAGAAGGTTCACGCTCAAATTTTTGTTCTAATTTTGAAAATGCCTTGTTAATTCTATTTAACGAACCAACTTGATTTAAAGGGAGTCTAACAATTCTAGCTTGTTCAGCAATAGCTTGTAAAATAGATTGTCGTATCCACCAAACAGCATATGAAATAAATTTAAACCCTCTAGTTTCATCAAAACGTTGGGCGGCTTTAATTAATCCCAAATTACCTTCATTAATTAAATCGGGAAGTGTAAGTCCTTGGTTTTGATACTGTTTAGACACAGAAACAACAAATCTTAAATTAGCTTTTACTAATTTTTCTAAGGCTCGTTGATCACCTTGTCTGATTTTACGTGCTAGTTCTACTTCATCTTCTGCGGTTATTAACTCTTCTCTTCCGATTTCCTGTAAATATTTATCAAGAGATGCACTATCACGATTCGTAATAGATTTGGTGATTTTGAGTTGTCTCATTAAGATAGTTTAAGTTAAAACTGATAGGTTGTGCAAAGGTACCAAAAAATTGTTTGAAATTTAAAAATGTGTTTACTTTTTATTTGATGCACAATATTAATGTCTTGCCTAATTTTATTGATAATTTGAATATTATTTATATAAATAAATGACAAAAATCATGTTTTATTCAGCCCATCAGTTTTTAGCATGATTAAACCCCAAACCCATAAAACTCTCTTTTACCATTTTCGTAGAATCCTTCGATTAAAACTCCACCTTTGGTAGAAGATAAAATTTCAGTTAGATCTTTTACAGTGTTTATGTTAACATGATTAATTTTAGTAATAATGAATCCATCGCGAATTCCAACACTCCTTAATTTACCTGCAAAAACTTGGTCAACTCTAACGCCATAATCAATATTCAATGCTTGTTTATCATTTTTAGTTAAATCAGATAATTGAGCACCTAACAGCTTTGTGGTTTTATTTTCTTCCATAGAAATAAGATTTTCCTTTCCATTCAAATTTTTCAAAACTATAGGTAATTCTATTTCTTTATCCTCTCTAAGTATAGTTAAACTAACTTTGTCACCAGGTCTATACTGACTGATTTGTTCTTGTAATTCAGGTACGTCTGCTATTTTTCGAGATCCAATCATTTTAATTATATCACCCGATTTTATTCCAGATTTAGATGCTGACCCATTTTTTGTAACATCGTTAACATAAACTCCTGACATATCATTTAAACCCAATTTTTTTGCTATATTATCGTCAATATTTTGTATGCTAACTCCTATAAAAGCACGTTGAACTGTTCCAAATTCCTTTAAATCATTGACTACTTTTTGAACAATATTTGAAGGAATGGCAAAAGAATATCCTGTATAAGAACCCGTATTGGATTGAATTGCTGTATTTATTCCAATAAGTTCACCATTGGCATTAACTAAAGCACCACCGCTATTTCCAGGATTAACGGCAGCATCGGTTTGAATAAACGATTCGATAGGAGGCAACCCTGTTGAGTTATTTTCACTTAATATGTTAATGTTTCTAGCTTTAGCACTAATTATTCCTGCAGTAACTGTTGACGTTAAATTAAAAGGGTTGCCAACCGCTAAAACCCATTGTCCGATGTTTACATTATTTGAATTTCCAAAACTAACTGATGGCAAATCAGTGGCATCAATTTTTAGTAATGCTATATCGGTACTTGGGTCTGCACCTATTAATTTAGCTTTATAGGTTTTTTTGTTATTCAACGTAACGTTTATGGTTTGAGCATTATCAATAACATGATTATTGGTAACAATATATCCATCGTTCGACAAAATAACTCCTGAACCAGATGCTTCTATTTTTTGAGGTTCCTGTTTAAAAGAGTGTCCATAAAAATATTCGTACAACGGATTAATTTGCTGCTCATATAACGATTCAGTTTTAACGTAAACTACAGCATTCACAGTAAGTCCAGCCGCATATTCGAAATTGGTTAAACCAGATTCTTTTAAGGTTAAACTGGTAAACATGGGCTTAGCATTAACTTCTTGCTTATTTTCACATCCTACCTGATAATAACCTGACTTATTTACAAATTTTTGAAAAAACAAGACAGAGGAAACCCCGCTTAATAATGCTATAAAAAGCATTGATGCAAAATGTTTAATTGAATTTTTCATAACCATAAAATTTAAATTTTTACAATGCAAAATTTATCAGAAAAACTTTGCTAGTAAAGAGTCAATTGTTCTTTTGATGTTAAAAAATGTTAATCAGATTATAAATAATTACCTTAAAAATAGGCAAGAGATTTATTATGTTAATACAATTTAAAAAAGATACATTGGTTAAAATTCAATCGCTATTTTTGAATTTTTGAATACATAAAAATTCCCCTTAAAAATCCTTAACTTTGCAACCTTTTAAATTTTAAAAACTATGATTGCAGCACACAATGTTTCGTTACAATACGGAAAAAGAGTTTTATTTGATGAAGTAAATATCAAGTTTACCGAAGGAAATTGTTATGGTGTTATTGGTGCTAACGGTGCGGGTAAATCAACTTTTTTAAAAATTCTATCTGGAGAATTAACACCAAATTCTGGTAATATTTCTATCGACCCCGGCAAACGTTTGGCTGTATTAAGTCAGGAACACAACAAATTTAATGAACAAACGGTGTTGAACACTGTTTTGATGGGTTACGAAAAGTTGTGGAAAGTAATGCAAGAAAAAGATGCGATTTATGCAAAACCTGATTTTAATGATGCCGATGGAATTAAAGCTTCAGAATTAGAAGCCGAATTTGCCGAAATGGATGGTTGGAATGCCGAATCGGATGCTGCAAACATGTTGAGTGGTCTTGGTATTGCTGAGGAGCATCATCATACGTTGTTAAAAGACATTAGCGGAAACCAGAAAGTGAGAATATTACTAGCTCAAGCTCTTTTTGGTAACCCTGATATTTTAATTTTAGATGAACCAACCAACGATTTGGATATTCACACCATTTCGTGGTTAGAGGAATTTTTAATGAATTTTAAAAATACGGTTATTGTGGTTTCTCACGACAGGCATTTCTTGGATACCGTTTGTACTCACGTTGCCGATATCGATTTTGGGAAAATTACTGTTTATACAGGAAATTATACCTTTTGGTACGAGAGTAGTCAGTTGGCTTTACGTCAAAAACAATCGGCAAATAAAAAAGCTGACGAAAAAAAGAAAGAATTGTTGGACTTTATTGCTCGTTTTAGTGCAAATGCTTCAAAATCGAAACAAGCCACTGGGCGTAAAAAAATGTTAGAAAAAATTAATTTTGAAGACATTAAACCCTCTACTAGAAAATATCCTGCTATTATTTTTAATCAAAGTAGGGAGGCTGGCGACCAAATTCTTCATATTACCAATTTATCTAAAAACGGGTTGTTCAAAAATTTTAATTTAAATGTTCGAAAAGGAGATAAAATTGCCTTCTTGTCAAAAAACAGCATGGCAACTACTTCGTTGTTTCAAATTTTAATGAATGAAATAAAACCTGATACTGGCGAATTTGCTTATGGACAAACCATTACAACGGCTTATTTGCCTAACGAAAACGCTCATTATTTTACTGCTGATTATAATTTAATTGATTGGTTGCGTCAGTTTTCTATCGAAAAAGATGAAGTATATATTCGAGGATTTTTAGGTAAAATGTTGTTTTCGGGAGAAGAAGTTTTTAAAAAATCAAATGTGCTTTCAGGAGGCGAAAAAGTACGTTGCATGACCTCAAGAATGATGTTGGCGGAAGGTAATTTATTGATTTTAGATGAACCTACCAATCACTTGGATTTAGAGTCGATTACTGCATTTAATAATGCCTTAAAAGATTTTAAAGGAACGGTGCTGTTTACCTCGCATGACCACGAATTTGTTAATACCGTAGCAAACAGAATTATTGAGTTAACTCCAAACGGTTGTATCGATAAAGAAATGACCTATGACGAGTATCTTGAAAATGATAAAGTAAAAGAACAATTGGAGCAATTGTATTAATTCATAAAAACAACTAATTTCGTAGTCTAAATTTTATAAACTTATGTCAAAAGTACTTATTATTGGAGCAGGAGGAGTAGGACAGGTTGCAACATACAAGTGTGCAATGAATACAGGTGTTTTTACTGAAATTGTATTAGCCAGTAGAACCAAATCGAAATGCGATGTTATTGCTGCATCCATCAAAAGAGATTTAGGGGTAACCATACAAACTGCACAAGTAAACGCAGATCATGTTCCTGAATTGATTGAATTGTTCAAAAAACATCAACCTAAACTATGTGTAAACTTAGCCTTGCCTTACCAAGATTTAACCATTATGGATGCTTGTTTACTAACAGGCGTAAATTACTTAGATACTGCCAATTACGAGCCTTTAGATGAAGCTAAATTTGAATACAGTTGGCAATGGGCGTATCAAGATAGATTTAAAAAAGCTGGATTAATGGCTATTTTAGGTTGTGGTTTCGACCCAGGTGTATCGGCAATTTATACGGCTTACGCTGCAAAACATCATTTTGATGAAATCCAATATTTAGACATCGTTGATTGTAATGCAGGTGACCATGGTAAAGCTTTTGCTACCAATTTTAATCCAGAAATCAACATCAGAGAGGTTACTCAAAAAGGTAAATATTGGGAAAATGGCAAATGGGTAGAAACTGAACCACACGAAATTCACCAACCTATCAATTATCCTAATATTGGACCAAAAGAATCGTACGTGTTATATCATGAAGAATTAGAATCGTTGGTGAAAAATTTCCCTACTATAAAAAGAGCTCGTTTTTGGATGACTTTTGGTCAGGAATATTTAACCCATTTAAGAGTTATTCAAAATATTGGAATGGCTGGTATTGCACCAATTATGTACGAGGGAAGAGAAATTGTTCCTATTCAATTTTTAAAAGCTGTATTGCCTAATCCAGGCGATTTAGGTGAGAATTATACTGGAGAAACTTCTATCGGTTGTAGAATTAAAGGAATAAAAGACGGAAAAGAAAAAACATACTACGTTTACAACAACTGTTCACACGAAGTAGCATACAAAGAAACTGGTACTCAAGGCGTTTCTTATACGACAGGTGTTCCTGCAATGATTGGGGCTATGATGTTTTTAACCGGACAATGGAAAGGTGCAGGCGTATTTAATGTTGAAGAATTAAATCCTGATCCATTTATGGCTGAATTAAATGTACAAGGTTTGCCTTGGCACGAGCTGCATAATATTGATTTAGAGGTGTAGCCCCCTCCAACTCCCCCGAAGGGGGATAGCTTCCAACGCTCAATCCATGACTAAAAATTTGAATTGTTGTTGTTAATTTACACATTTACACATCAACTAATTTTCACATTGAATATAGATTTAACCAAAATACCAGAAACGTGCTACATTATCGAGGAAGAATTACTTCGACGAAATTTAGCATTGATTAAAAGTGTTGCTGAACGAGCTGATGTAGAAATTATTTTGGCTTTTAAAGGTTTTGCCATGTGGAGCACGTTTCCAATTGTTAGGGAGTATATTAAAGGGGCAACGGCAAGTTCGTTGTATGAAGCTAGGTTGTGTTTTGAGGAAATGAAAACCAAAGCCCATTCTTATGTGGTAGCTATTGCTCCCAATGAAATTGATGAACTGCTAGATTATTCTTCAGTATTAACATTCAATTCATTGTCGCAATTCGAATTTTATAAAGAAAAATGTAAAGCAAAGGGAGTAAGCATTGGTATTCGTGTTAATCCAGAATATTCTGAAGTAACCACAGAACTTTACAATCCTTGTTCGCCAAACTCAAGACTTGGAGTAACAGCCGAGCATTTTAGAGATCAACTTCCAGAGGGTATTGATGGTATTCATTTTCATGCCCTGTGCGAGAATGATTCCTATACGTTGGAAAAAACCTTAGCTGCTTTTGAAACTAAATTCGGACACTTAATTCAACAAGCCAAATGGGTCAACTTTGGTGGAGGACATTTAATGACCAGAAAAGGGTATGATGTAGAGCATTTAATTAGTGTTTTAAAGTCTTTTAAATCGCGATACAACAATATTCACATCATATTAGAACCGGGTTCTGCTTTTGCTTGGCAAACGGGTTATTTGGTTGCACAGGTTTTAGATATTGTAGAAGGTAATGGTGTTAAAACAGCTATGTTAGATGTTTCGTTTACTGCACACATGCCCGATTGCTTAGAAATGCCTTACCGACCAAAGGTATGGGGAGCAACCGATTTAATTAAAGGAAAACCAACGTATCGATTAGGCGGTACTAGTTGTTTATCGGGCGATTACATGTTCGAATATTCGTTTGAGCAAGAATTGAAAACAGGCGATAGAATAGTATTTGAAGATATGATTCATTATACCATGGTAAAATCGAACATGTTTAATGGAGTTTCTCACCCTTCCATTGCTATTTGGACCAAAGAAAACGAATACAAATTAATCCGAAAATTTGAGTATTTTGATTATAAAAATCGCTTGTCATAGCCCAATGATTAAAACGGATTTCGATATTTTAAAACTCACCAAAAAACTTAGAGCATCAACCTGGAATGCCATCGTTGATTATAATTTACTACAAGACGGTGATAGAATTATGGTGTGTTTATCAGGTGGAAAAGATAGCTATACGCTTTTAGACATCTTACTTCATTACCAAAAAACCAGTAACATTAAATTTGAATTGGTTGCTGTAAATTTAGACCAAAAACAACCTGGATTTCCTGTTGAAGTATTGCCAAAATATTTAACCCACTTAGGTATTGAATTTAAGATTGTTGAGCAAGATACCTATTCGGTGGTTAAAGAAAAAATTACTGAAGGACAAACTACTTGTAGTTTATGTTCTCGTTTAAGAAGAGGGCGATTATATACTACAGCTCAAGAACTTAAATGTAATAAATTAGCCTTAGGTCATCACCGAGATGATATTATTGAAACCTTTTTGTTGAACTTGTTTTTTGGTGGAAAACTAGAAGCAATGCCTCCTAAATACACTACTGATGATGAACGTTTTGAAGTGATTCGACCATTGGCTTATTGCAAAGAAGAAGATATTGAAGTTTATTCCGAGTTTAAAAATTTTCCTATAATTCCTTGCAACTTGTGTGGTTCACAACCAAAACTTCAACGTCAAGAAATAAAAAAAATGTTGAAACAATGGGAACTTCAATACCCTGACAGATTATCTATTATTTTAACCGCATTAAAGAATGTTTCCCCATCACATTTATTAGATACTAAACTGTTTAATTTTAGATAGTAATCGATTACAAACTAGGCAACAATTCTCCATTTTCATTGGTTGTTAAAGCTACACTCATAAAATCGAAAAAAGGGCGCATTGTTTGGAAAGTCTCATCAACTTTTTTATAAAAATCTGGAGCAGTAACTTCTTTATTTGTGAATTTTTTTGAGATGAGGAATTGCTTAAACTGCAATAAATCGATAGCTTCATCATCTTTTTCAAAACCTTTTGGAATGGTTTTAAGCTTTTCACCAAACAATTCACCAAACGTATTTCTAAAAGCCTTATCGTTCAATATTGCTCTAAATTCTTTTGGATTTATAGAGATTTCCTTTCTCATTCTTAATAAATCGGCTGGATTAGGATTCCAAAAACCACCCCCAACAAAACAACCATTCGGTTCTAAATGAACGTAATATCCCCCTCGTAAAAGTTTTGTAGCACGTGAAAAACCCATTCCCCAATTGCTTTTGTATGGGGATTTATCTTTCGAAAAACGAACATCGCGATAAATTCTCATTAAACTTTTTTTTCCAGAAACATTTTCGATATGGTCGTGCTTGCGTAATTCGTTAATAACAGCGTCTGCAAAAGCAACCGTTTCGTTATAAAATTTTTCATAAACGGATTTGTTTTTGGTAAACCATTCTCTATTGTTATTGTTTTTCAAATCCTTTAAAAAATCTAGATTTTCTTGACTTATAGTTGACATTTTCTACTTTTTAGAAGTTAAATTTTCAAGAACTAAATTACTCAAATAATATTTTAATTTTTGAAGATTGGATTTTACATAATTATTAAGAATACAATTATCTTTGGAGCATGGCAAAACAAGACCCTTATGCTGCACTAAGATTTAAAGAATTTAATATATTTTTATTAGTTCGTTTTGCGTTAGTATTTGCGTGGAGTATGCAATTTGTGGTTATCGAGTGGGAGGTGTATAGTTTAACCAAAGACCCTTTGTCGCTCGGTTTAATTGGTTTTATGGAAGTTATACCAGCCATGTCATTCGCTCTTTTTGCTGGTCATATTGTCGACCAAAAAGAAAAACGTGGTATGCTCATGAAAGGAATTTTTGGGTTTATGTTGGTATGTTTCGGGATGTTTATTATTACTAACGATTATATAAAAGCGCTAATACCAAATCATACCGTTGTTTGGATTATCTATTTTTTGGTGTTTTTTGGTGGTATTGTCCGTTCATTTATTGGACCAACTGTATTCTCATTGTTTGCTCAAGTTATTCCCAAAAGTGTTTATGCCAATGCGTCAACATGGAGCAGTTCGGTGTGGCAAATTGGTTCAGTATTAGGCCCAACTTTAGGAGGTTTTGCTATATTGTGGCTAGGTGTTAATGGTTCTATGTTGGTTATATTTATTTTTGCATTAATTTCTATTTTGGCTTTAAGTCTTATTGAAAAGAAACCCATATTGAATAGTAAAATTGGTGAGCCTATAGGAAAAAGTCTAGCAGAAGGAATTAAGTTTGTTTATAATACCAAAGAAATTCTTGGAGCAATAACGCTGGACATGGTAGCAGTATTATTTGGTGGGGCAATAGCTCTTTTACCCATTTATGCGCAAGATATTTTACTAGTGGGTTCGAAAGGTTTTGGAATATTAAGAGCGGCTCCAGCCATAGGCTCATTTATCACCATTTTAACGGTAGCGTATTTTCCATTAACCAGTAAAGCTGGAATTAAATTGTTGGTAGCCATATTTGGATTTGGATTAAGTATTATTCTATTTGGCGTTTCCACCATTTTTTGGATTTCATTGATTGCCTTGTTTTTAAGTGGAGTTTTTGATGGTGTTTCGGTAGTTATTCGTCAAACCATTTTACAATTACGAACCCCAGATAATATGAGGGGTAGGGTAGCAGCAGTAAATTCAATGTTTGTAGGCTCATCTAACGAATTAGGTGCTTTCGAAAGTGGTTTAACTGCAAAACTTTTAGGAACGGTAAAAGCGGTAGTTTTTGGAGGTAGTATGACTATTTTAATTGTTATTTCAACTGGAATATTTTCACCAAAGTTACGAAAGCTTGATTTGACTATACAAGACGATGAAAGTCAGGATAAATAACGTTAGTAAATTCGATTATTAAATCGTAAGTTTGTCGCGGTAATTTTTCAACCTTTAGCAAAAGTATTCTGAATCTTGTTTTTTTGCCAACTACTATTAATATCTTAAACTAACTATGGCAAAATCGCAACAAACCTGGAACAAAAAAGAAAAAGAAAAAAAAAGATTAAAGAAAAAAGAAGATAAAGCACTCAAAAAAGAGGATAGAAAATCAACTTCTTCGAGTTCTAACCTAGATAGCATGATTGCTTATGTTGATGAATATGGCAACATAACTGATACTCCACCAGATCCAAGTAGAAAAAAAATAAATATTGATGTTGATTCCATTCAATTAGGTGTTCCTAAACGTGACGATATGGACAACGAAGACCCTATTAAACGAGGTACTGTTACTTTTTTCGATTCATCGAAAGGTTATGGTTTTATTAAAGTTAAGGACAGTCAGGATAGTTTATTTACTCATATAAATAGACACATTGACGAAATAAAAGAAGGAAATACAGTGACATTTACAGTTGAAATGGGACAAAAAGGTCCTGTAGCAGTAGATGTGAAAATCGACAAGTAATTTCTTATTTAATTACCTTAACTTTTTCGATATAAATATCTTCGTTTGGCCAATCTCTACTATCGGTTTTAACGTTGGTTAATTTTGGTACAACATTAAATCCACTAATTATTTCGCCAAATACGGTATGCTGCCCATCAATATGGGCAGCACCAGTGTTTGACTTGTAATATTCACGTTGAAGTTTTGAGTAGTTGTACTTGTTCTCACCTTCATAAAAATCTAACGAGAAATCAGTGTAATGAGTTCCTTCAACAAAATAAAACGCATAAGGGTCGGAACGTTTATCAGGATTTTGTAAATAACTTCTTGCAGCACCAACGGCTCCTTTTTTATGGAAATGTGCTTTACTAATTTCAGCAGGGATGGTATAGGAACCTATTTGATTTTTAATGGAGACTTGAGCATCATTATAAGTTCCACCACCTTGAGCCATAAAGTTTTTAACCACTCTGGTAAATACAGAACCTTCAAAAAAACCTTTTTTCGCCATCATAATAAAATTGGCTCGGTGCAAAGGTGTATCTTTAAATAAGCGAACTTTTATTTTCCCTTTGGTGGTATATATTTCTACAATGGTTTCTGGGTTTCCCTCACCGTATTTCTTGAGTTTTTCAGTAACATTTTCATTGGTAATTAAATCTTCCTTTAGTACTTCGTTAGATTTATCTTGTTGAACAGCTATAGTTGAATCAATCAATAGTGTTTGGGGTGGCATCTTTTTATCAGTTAATGTATTGCAACCGATAAAAATTAAAAAAAACAGCGGTAAAGCAAATTTGTACATAATGTAAAGTTAACTGTTTTTTGATAAATTATGTTAACACAGATTTTTTGGACTAGAAGGATTAGCATTGGGTGGTAGTTAAGAATATTCTGCAGTTGTATGAATAAATCATACTATAGGAATTTTAATTTAAAAAGAGTGTTTTAAACTACCAAAAGAAATTATCCGATAATCGTATTTAACTATCATCAATATTTATTAACTTCGTGGTGCCTTCAAACTAGAGGTAACATTACTAGCTAATACTTATCAAATAAAAATTGTTGTATGGGTGTAACTTCCACAAAATCTTTAGATGCATTGTTGTCAAGAGACAAGTTTAAAGAAACTATTTTAGAAGATTATAAACTCGTTTATATGAGTAGAGAAGCTTCTTACTTGGGTAGAAAAGAAGTTTTGACGGGAAAAGCCAAGTTTGGAATTTTTGGAGATGGAAAAGAATTACCTCAATTGGCATTAGCCAAACAATTTAAAGATGGTGATTTTAGGTCGGGTTATTATCGTGATCAAACCTTAATGATGGCGATTGGTCAGTTAACTATTCAAGAATTTTTTGCTCAATTGTATGCACATACGGATGTTACAGCTGAACCTTTTTCTGCTGGTCGTTCAATGAATGGTCATTTTGGAACACGTAGTTTAAACGAAGATGGTACTTGGAAAGATTTAACAAAAATAAAAAATTCGTCTTCCGATATTTCTCCTACTGCTGGTCAAATGTCGCGTTTAGTAGGATTGGCACAAGCCTCTAAAGTATATAGAAATAATAAGAATTTAGCTGGTTTTACTACATTTTCAAAAGGAGGAAATGAAGTTGCATTTGGAACCATTGGCGATGCTAGTACAAGCGAAGGTCAATTTTGGGAATCCATTAATGCCATGGGGGTTATGCAAGTACCTGTAGTTGTGTCTGTATGGGATGATGGACAAGGTATTTCTGTTCCAAAAAAATACCAAACTACCAAAGAAAGTATTTCTGAGGTATTAAAAGGTTTTAGACGAGATAAAGGTCAAAACAACGGTTACGAAATTTTTAATGTAAAAGCATGGGATTATCCTTCTTTAGTTGATACCTACGAAAAAGCGGTAAAAATAGCCAGAGAAGAGCATTGTCCGGTTTTGGTACATGTTGAAGAAGTAACTCAACCCCAAGGTCATTCAACATCAGGTTCCCACGAACGATACAAAAGTAAGGAACGATTAGCATGGGAAATAGAATATTGTTGCGTGAAAAAATTTAAAGAGTGGATTTTAGCAAACGCTATTGCTACTCAAGAAGAAATTGATGAATTGGAAGTAGTTGGAAAAAAAGAAGTGAATAATTCGAAAAAAGCAGCATGGGATGCCTATTTAACTCCAATTAAAAATGAACGCAATGATGTGGTTGATTTTATGATAAAAATTGCACATGAAAGTGTTAATTCAACTAGCATACAATTGTTAATTGATGGGTTGAAATCAAATACAGAACCATTTAGAAAAGATGTTATTTCTGCCGCTAAAAAGACACTGCGTATTGTACGAAATGAAAAAATATCTTTTAAAGCAGAATTATCTAATTGGCTAAAGAAAGCAGCACAATTAAATCATGACAGGTACAGTTCATCATTGTATTCTAAATTCGTTTCTTCACCAATGAATGTTGCTGGAGTTCAAGTAGAATTATCAGATAGAATGGAAGATGGGCGTGTAGTATTACGTGAAAATTTCGATAAGATTTTAGAGAAATACCCAGAAGTATTAATTTTTGGAGAAGATGTTGGTAAAATTGGAGGTGTTAATCAAGGATTAGAAGGATTACAAGACAAATATGGCGAAATAAGAGTATTTGATACAGGTATTAGAGAAAATACCATAATAGGACAAGGAATAGGTATGGCTTTGAGAGGTTTAAGGCCAATTGCCGAAATACAGTATTTAGATTATTTATTGTATGCAATCCAAGTATTGAGTGATGATTTAGCTACTTTACAATACCGTACAAAAGGAGGGCAAAAAGCACCATTAATTGTTCGTACTCGTGGTCACCGTTTAGAAGGAATATGGCATTCAGGTTCACCACTAGGTATGATTATAAATTCGCTAAGAGGAATTCATGTTTGTGTTCCACGTAACCTTACTGATGCTGCAGGTTTTTATAACACCTTATTAAAAGGTGACGACCCTGCTATTGTAATTGAACCATTAAATGGATATCGTACAAAAGAAAAAATGCCTAATAATTTAGGTGAATTTACAATACCATTAGGCGTTCCAAATTTGTTAAGCCAAGGAAACGATTTGACTATTGTATCATACGGATCTACCAGTAATTTAGCATTACAAGCAGTTCAACAATTAAAGGAAGTAGGTATTGGTGTAGAGTTAATTGACATCAGAACATTGTTACCATTCGATATAAATCATTTGATTGTTGAATCGTTAAAAAATACCAATAGGTTATTAATTGTTGATGAAGATGTGCCTGGTGGAGCAAGTGCCTATATTTTACAGCAAATTTTAGAAATTCAGAAAGGCTATTACTATTTAGACTCAAAGCCTAAAACTCTAACTGCAAAAGAACACAGAACAGCATATGGTACAGATGGAGATTATTTTTGTAAACCAAGTATTGAAGATATTTTTGATGCAGCTTATGCTATTTTGTCAGAGGTTAGACCAAACGATTTTCCGGAAATTTATTCATAGGATTATTAACTAAACACTATAATTATAGCAATAAAGGTTACCTATTTTTTTTCAATTACTTCAACTTTAACTTCTTTGTTTATCATTTCATCTACAGCATTCATCGGACAAGTTTTTCCGCTAGCACACATTTTACCTTCTTTGCAAGCTTCTTTTCCCATTCCACATGAGGGTTTTCTTGAACAATCCATCTGCTTTTCACATTTTGATTCGCCACTACATGATTTTTCAATTCTATACTCTTGTCTAGAACATGAAGCACTTTCGCCACATCTTCCACAACATAAATGAACTAATACTGCAACTACAAACATTGTTGCAAGTGTTGTTAAAATTGAAACAATTATTGTCTTTTTAGTATCCATTTTATTTAAATGTTAGGTTAATTAATTAAAGATGAGTAAATATATTAAAATTAAAATAAAGGAAACATCATCAAGTATAAAAATCTATAAATTTTTGTTAATACACATTTCTTCTAATCTTCTTAATTAGGTGATTAACTAAACAACTCATCCAACTCTCTGCGGTCTTTTTTGGTTGGTCGCCCTTTTATTCCTAATACTTTATTTTGTCTATTAACTATTTGAATTTGTTTTAATTGTAGCAAATCATCTAAAGTGGTTGTTTCTATAATAAATTGTGACAATAATTTTGCGTTCACACGTGATTTAGGCAACGATATTATTTTAAAATTTCTCCAAACAGGTATTTCTTTGATGCTAATTTCATTTCCAATTGAAACCGTTTTACTTGATTTGGAAAATACACCGTTTAGTTTTACTTTTTCGGCATCACAAGCTTTTGAAGCCAATGTTCTGGTTTTAAACAACCGAACTGCCCAACTAAATTTATCTATTCTCATATCTATTTCAATTAAACACATTAAAGATAAGCAAACTGATTTATAAATTTTTTTAAAAAAATTAGTTAAGTACTATTGTAAAGCGTTTTTTTACATTACACAAATTTCATCACTAAAATTAATAATTTACGCAGCACAATGTAACTTTTTTCATTTTCGTTACACTTACTATTCAGAACAACAGATTGATGATTACAACTAAATCACAACAAGAAAAATTTCTAGCACTCTATCAACCAATTCATGATAGGTTTGAACGCTTCTGCAGGGCAAGAGTTTTTGGAAATATGGAGTATCAGGATTTAATGAACGATACCTTACTTGTTGCTTATCAAAAGCTAGACACTTTAAAATCCGAAAAGGCTTTTTTATCATTTATCATCGGAATTAGTGTTCGGATATTAGCTAATCATCATAAAAAAACAAAAGAAGAGTTAATCGTTGAATCTAATTATGACCATTATCAAGATATAAATGCCAATACAGAAAAGGATACTGAAGTGTATTTTTTATACAAAGCACTAGCGTTGCTTCCTGACGAACAAAAGGAATGTTTAGTCTTATTTGAAATAACCGGATTTTCAATTAAAGAAATCATGGATATTCAACATTCTTCAGAATCGGCTGTAAAACAGCGATTAAAACGAGGGCGAGCTAAATTATTAGAGTTACTAACCTTTGAATCAACACATCAAACTAAGGAGGATTACCATGGATAATGATGCGAATAAACTGTTGAACGATTTGTTCAACAAAGCCAAAAATGAACCTTCAAAAGTAAGTTTTGAAGAAACTAAGGAGCGATTTTTAACCTCGGTTGGCACTAAAAACATTGCTACACAGGTGAAGGATTTTGCTCAATTTTTTAACCTTAAACTCATTATGATGATAGCCTCAATAATAGCAACTGTAGCATTGGTATTGGTTTTAAATCCAACCAGCACCACAAAAACAGTAAAAAAAGTAACTACAACAACCTTAACAGCTGCTACATTAGGGGTAACGAACGAACAAAAAGTTTTACAAGAGCAGCAACAAGTAATCACCGAATACTTACGAAAAGTAGATAAGTTAACACCTCAAAACATTGAATTAAAGGAAGAAAATGAACAAAAACTTCTTATTCCTGCCGATAGTTTAAAGAGGTACAAAAAATCATTACTTGAATCGGCACGAATTACCGAATTATTAGATACAACCTATCAATTTCCGACATTAACTCCTGAAGAAATACTTGCTAACAACAAACAAAAAGTAAAAATGTTTGGAAAAAAGAAATCAAAGAAATTAAAAAATGGTCAATGGTATCAACCCGACCCAGAAGGGTTTCAATTTATTCCGATGGATACATCAAAACGCACACAGGCATTTTACATGAAACAAACAGAAGTAACCAATTTGGAATACCGAACTTTTTTGTTTGATTTGTTAATTCAAAATAGAAAAGAAGAATTTTTACGAGCAAAACCAGACCAAACCATGTGGGTAAAAGAATACCCGAATGCTTTTAACCAACCGATGCAAGATAATTATTTTTCACATCCAGCCTACAATGATTATCCAGTAGTTGCAGTAAGTAGAGAAGGAGCGGAGCTATTTTGCAAATGGATGACTGAAGAACTAAATAAACTTACACCAAATTTGGTAAATGATTTTAGGTTACCTTCAAGTGATGAATGGGAGTTTGCTGCTTCTAGTGGTGGTAAACATTTGCCTTATCCTTGGGGTGGTCCTTATCTTAGAAATTCTAACGGAAGTTTCCTAGCTAATTTTCGTCCCATGAAAGATAATTATATAGCTGATGGGGATTTCCATACAGCAAAAGTTGACTCCTATAATCCTAATGATTATGGATTGTATTGCATGAGTGGAAATGTGGCTGAAATGGTGTATTATAAAGATGAAAATAATATACCAGGAACAAAAGGAGGGAGTTGGACGAGTATAGGGCAAGAATTGCAAATTATTGAAGGAAATGATCGATTTAAGGGAAGAACAGAACCGTCTGTAAATGTTGGTTTTAGACCAGTAATGACTTATTTAGGAAGATCGAATGTACAAGTAAATCCAACAGGAACGGTTAAAATTAGTAACAATATTTACATGGATGAAACAGAAGTAACTAACTTTAGTTGGAGAGAATATACAACATGGATAGCGATTAAATATGGAAAAACTTCTACAGAATATCAAAATGCGTTGCCAGACACCTTGGTATGGCGAGAAAAAGCATCTTACAACGAACCTTATGTGCAATATTATTACAGTCATCCAGCCTATAACGATTATCCTGTGGTTGGCATAAGTTACGAACAAGCGGTACAATATTGCCAATGGCGAACCGAACGTGTAAAAGAATTGCTTAAAGCCAAGCAATTAACCGATAAAAAGAACATGTATCCAACCAATTTCGAATACCGATTACCAACCAAAGAAGAATGGGAAACAGTTGCAAAAATTGGTTATTCCGAAAAGACTAAACAACAA
This sequence comes from Vicingus sp., assembly GCA_036171675.1. Classification (GTDB taxonomy): domain Bacteria; phylum Bacteroidota; class Bacteroidia; order Flavobacteriales_E; family Vicingaceae; genus Vicingus. The sequence goes on from JAVHRO010000041.1 coordinate 19,341, forward strand.
TTGGAAACCAAATA
>JAVHRO010000042.1:0-52128 GCA_036171675.1 Vicingus sp.
CAGGACCAGATCAAACGGTATGTGGAACAACAGCGACTTTGGCAGGAAATACAGCAGCTATAGGAACAGGTGTGTGGACCGTAATAAGTGGTTCAGGTACAATCACAACCCCAAGTTCTCCAACAAGTGGAATAACAGGATTGGGAGTAGGAGCAAACGTATTCCAATGGACAATAAGCAATGCACCATGTCCATCAACTTCAGATCAAGTAACAATAACGGTAACAGCCTCACCAACCACTGCTAATTCAGGATCACCACAAACGATTTGTGCGACATCAGGAAGTGTAACAATGGCAGGAAACACCCCAATTATTGGTGTGGGTACTTGGTCTCAAATTTCAGGACCTGTTGTAGGTACAATTACAACACCAGGATCACCAATCACTACGATTACAGGGTTGACCACATCTGGTGCGTATGTATTTCAATGGTCAATAGCGAATGCACCATGTACACCATCAACTTCAAATGTAACCATCACCGTTAATCCAGCACCAACCACTGCTAATGCAGGAGTTGCCCAGTCTATTTGTTCAAGTGTTGGTAGTGCAACCATGGCAGCAAATACTCCAGTTGTGGGTATAGGCACTTGGACCCAGTTAAGTGGTCCGGCAGCTACAATTACTACCCCAAGTTCACCTACCACAACAATTACTGGATTAACTACAGCAGGAACTTATATTTTCCAATGGTCAATTGCTAATAGCCCTTGTGCAAATTCTACAAGTACGGTTACAATTACAGTAAATTCAAATCCAGTTTTTTCTATAGGCACATTAGTAAACCCATCAGGATGTGGGTTATCTGATGGTTCAATAACTCTAACTGGATTAACACCAAGTACTCCTTATAACATAACCTACAATGATGGTTCAACCATTAATTTGGGAACAGTAACTACTACTGCAGGTGGGAATTATGTGATAACAGGACTAGATGCGGGTACGTATACCACTTTTGTTATAACTAATGCTTCGGGATGTTCAACAACCATAGCAGGTCCTGCTTCCTTAATAGACCCGAGTGCGCCTACAGGAACAGCATCATCTTTTACCGATCCAACTACTTGTGGAGGTTCTGATGGTACAATCACAATTTCTGGTTTGAACGCATCTTCTATTTACAATATTACCTACAGCGATGGTTTTTCAGTAATAACTCTTACAGGAGTAACAACTACTGCTGGTGGTACCTACGTAATTAATGGATTGCCAGCAGGAACCTATTCAGGATTTTCTTTAATGCAATCAGGTTGTACAGGAAGTGCAACAGGTTCTGTAACTTTAAATAATCCAGCAAGCCCATCATTTACAAGTGGAGCCACCTTTACAAATCCAACAAGCTGTGGAGCCGCTGATGGATCAATTACCATTACTGGATTATTACCATCAACAATCTATACATTAAGTTATGATGGTCCTCTTGGAAATGTGCTAGTAGGAACTATTACAACAGATGCTGCAGGAGATTATATTTTATCAAACTTAACAGCAGGTGCCTATACCAATTTTGTAATTTCTGCCTCTAATTTATGTTCAACCACATCAACTACCGTAGTAACATTAGCTGATCCTACTGCACCAGTGTTTACACCAGGAACTTCATTTACAAATCCTTCAACATGTAATGGTACAGATGGCTCAATAACGATTTCAGGGTTGAATACAAGTACTGCTTACGATATTACTTATAATGGTCCACTTGGGATTATTACCTTAAATGGAGTAACGACAACCGCAAGTGGAACTTATGATGTTACAGGCTTAGGAGCAGGTATTTACGATAGTTTTGTAATTAGTTTGGTAGGTTGTGATGGCTCTAGTGCAGTGGCTGTAACTCTAACAGATCCTCCTATGCCAACATTTACAACAGGAACAACATCAACTAATCCAACTACATGTGGTGGCTCAGACGGAACAATTACCATTACTGGACTAAGCCCTTCAACAGTTTATACAATTTCGTATGAAGGCCCTTTAGGAATAGTAAATATAGGGTCTGTAACAACTGATGCATCAGGTGATTATATTATTACAGGTTTTGAAGCAGGATCTTATTTCAATTTTTCAGTAACAAGTACAGGTTGTACAACAGTAGATGCAGTTACAGTGGTAAACTTAACAGATCCTGGCGCACCAACATTTACACTTACAGGTACAGGTACCAATCCAACTACATGTGGCGGTTCAGATGGTACGTTTTCAGTAACAGGACTCCTACCAAGCACTACCTACGATTTTATTTATGACAATGGTAGTATTGTAACTGTTAGTGGAACAACTGATGCTTTTGGTGATTATACCGTTACTGGTTTAATTGCAGGAACATATACTAATATTTCTGTTTCATACTTAGGATGTACATCAGTAAATAGTACAACAATTACGTTAGTAGATCCAAATGCGCCAACAGTAACAACAGTTACAAGTGATTCTGTATGTGTAGGAAGTACTATTAACTTCTTGCCATCAACAGGTGGCACTTGGGTTAGTAGTGATTTATCAGTAGCAACCATTGATAATACAGGTTTAATAACAGGAATAACATCAGGTACTGCCAACATGGTATTTACCGATTCTATCACTGGTTGTTCAAGTGATGCAACATCTGGTTTAGTAACGGTAAATCCATTACCAAATATAACAATGGTAACAACTGATTTAGTTTGTGTAGGAAGTACAATTAACTTCTTGCCATCAACAGGTGGAACATGGATAAGTAGTGATTTATCAGTAGCAACCATTGATAATTCAGGTTTAATAACAGGAATAACATCAGGTTCTACCAACATGGTATTTACCGATTCTATCACTGGTTGTTCAAGTGATGCAACATATGGTTTAGTAACGGTAAATCTATCATATAGTATACAACAAACAACAATTATTTGTAGTGGAGGAAGCTATACCTTCCCTGATGGGACAACACAGACGAACATTACTGCACAAGTTATCTACACCAGTAATATGACCACTGCATTAGGCTGTGATAGTATAGTAGAAACCACCGTAAATGTAAATCCAGCACCATTTGTACAAGAAACGATGAATATCTGTAGTGGAGGAAGCTATACCTTCCCTGATGGGACAACACAGACGAACATTACTGCGCAAGTAATCTATACCAGTAACATGACCACGTCATTAGGCTGCGATAGTATAGTAGAAACAACAGTAAATGTGGATCCAGCCTTAAGTGCAACACCAGATGCGGTAACGCCAATATGTTTAGGAGAAACCTTAACACTAAGTGCCACATCAAGTGGAAGCGGAACAGTAACATGGTATGACGATGCTGCAGGAACAACTATCATAGGAATAGGAAGTCCATTTACACCAAGTGTAAGTTCAACAGGTATATATACTTATTATGTAAATGAAGTAGGAACATGTTCAAGTGCAATAGTTTCAGTAAATGCAATTGTAGCAGGAGTAACTGCCTCAGTTGGAGCAAGCCCAACCAATGGCTTTGTTCCTTTAGACGTGGTCTTTAGCAATGGAAGTACTACAGGACCAACGGTAACCTACACATGGAACTTTGGAGATGCCACAGCGACATCCAATGTATATGAACCAGCACATCAATATGAAGAAATAGGAAGTTATACTGCCTTGTTAACCGTTACCGATGGATTATGTACAGCAACAGCTTCTGTATTAATAGAAGTAATCGGACAGTCAAGTATAATTATTCCAAACGTGTTTACACCAAACGGAGACGGTCAAAATGATGTGTTTACAGTAGAAGGTGCGAACTTAGAAACAGTAGAAGGACAAGTCTTTAACCGCTGGGGACAAAAGATGTTTGAATGGAAACATGTAAAAGGCTATTGGGATGGACGAACACAAAGCGGATTAGAGGCTCCAGATGGCACCTATTTTTATATCATCAGTGCCAAAGGATTTGATGGCGTAGAGTATTTTGAGAAAGGAGGCTTTAGCTTAATCAGATAATCACAAAACAAAAAAACAAACTAACCAAAAAGGGTAGTATTTTTACTGCCCTTTTTGGTGTTAATAAGTTTTTGAAATAGGTTTTTATAAAATGCTCAAAAATCATTTAATAAAAAAATCAAACAGGTATTGTATTTGTAAAATATTATTGTAAATTTGCAATCCCTTTTTTAGAGGGTATTTATATTTTAACAACAGTAAAACTATGCCAACAATACAACAATTAGTAAGAAAAGGAAGAGAAAAATTAGTAAAATCAAGCAAATCTGTTGCACTAAATTCTTGTCCACAAAGAAGAGGTGTTTGTATAAGAGTATATACAACTACTCCAAAAAAACCTAACTCAGCAATGAGAAAAGTTGCTAGGGTAAGATTAACAAATGGAAATGAGGTGAATGCGTATATCCCAGGTGAAGGTCATAACTTACAAGAACACTCTATTGTCTTGGTAAGAGGTGGTAGAGTTAAAGATTTACCAGGTGTTAAATACCATATTGTAAGAGGAGCATTAGATACAGCTGGTGTTGATGGAAGAACTCAAAGAAGATCAAAATACGGAACCAAAAGACCTAAACAAAAATAATTCTTAATTAGGACTAGAAACTATGAGAAAAGCAAGAGCAAAAAAAAGAATATTACTTCCAGATCCGAAGTTTAATAATCAAAAGGTAACACAATTTGTAAACAACTTAATGCTAGATGGTAAAAAAAGTGTAGCATATAGTGTGTTTTACGAAGCCTTAGATATCGTTGCAAAAAAAGTGGAAGATGTGAATTGTGTTGAGGTATGGCAAAAAGCAGTTGATAATATTACTCCAGGTGTAGAAGTTAGAAGTCGTAGAATTGGTGGTGCTACATTCCAAATACCACAGCCTATTAGAGAAGAAAGAAAAGTATCGATGGGAATGAAATGGATGATTTCTTATTCAAGAAAGAGAAATGAGAAAACAATGTCTCAACGTTTGGCTGGAGAAATCCTTGCTGCTTATAAAGAAGAAGGTGCTGCGTTCAAAAAGAAAGAGGATACTCACAGAATGGCAGAAGCTAATAAAGCATTTTCGCACTTTAGATTTTAATTTTAGTTAAGGATAAAGAAATGGCAAGAGATTTAAAATTCACAAGAAATATTGGTATAGCTGCTCATATTGACGCAGGTAAAACAACCACAACGGAGCGTATTTTATATTATGGTGGAGTTAATCATAAAATAGGAGAGGTGCATGATGGTGCTGCTACTATGGATTGGATGGCTCAAGAACAAGAAAGAGGGATTACTATTACTTCTGCTGCTACCACATTAAATTGGAAATATAGAGATCAACTTTACCATGTAAATATAATTGATACTCCTGGCCACGTTGATTTTACAGTTGAAGTAAACCGCTCATTAAGAGTTTTAGATGGTTTAGTTTTCTTATTTAGTGCTGTTGATGGTGTTGAGCCACAATCTGAAACTAACTGGAGATTAGCAAATAATTACAACGTTCCAAGAATTGGTTTTGTAAACAAGATGGATAGATCTGGTGCTGACTTCTTAAATGTTTGTAAACAAGTTAAGCAAATGTTAGGTAGCCATGCTTTACCACTTCAAATACCAATTGGTGCAGAAGAAACATTTAAAGGTGTGGTTGATTTAATTAACTTTAGAGGTATAGTTTGGAATGAAGAAGATCAAGGTATGACTTTTAAAGAAGTTGAAATACCTGCTGATATAATAGATGAAGCTAGAGAATATAGAGAAGCATTGCTTGAAGCAGTTGCTGAGTTTGATGATAAATTAATGGAAAAATATTTTGAAGATCCTGAATCATTAACTGAAAGAGAAATTTTAGACGCTTTAAGAGAAGCTACTATTACAGGTAAAGTTGTACCTATGATGTGTGGTTCATCATTTAAAAATAAAGGTGTTCAAGCAATGTTGGATATGGTAATGGAAATTTTACCATCACCATTGGATGTTCTTGCTGTTGATGGTATTAATCCAAAAACAGATGAACCTACTTCAAGAAAACCAACTTTTGACGAACCATTTTCTGCTTTAGCATTTAAAATTGCTACAGACCCATTTGTTGGAAGATTATGTTTTACAAGAGCTTATTCAGGTGTTTTAAAAGCAGGTTCGTACGTATTAAACACTAGAACTGGAAATAAAGAACGGATTTCTAGAATTTTCCAAATGCATGCTAATAAGCAAAATCAAATTGAAGAATTAGCTTGTGGTGATATCGCAGCATTAGTTGGTTTTAAAGATATCAAAACCGGAGATACATTGTGTGATGAAAAACATCCAATTGTATTGGAATCTATGAATTTCCCCGATCCAGTTATTGGAATTGCAATTGAGCCAAAAACTCAAGCTGATGTTGATAAAATGGGCATGGCGTTAGCTAAACTTACAGAGGAAGATCCTACATTAACTATTCATACTGATGAAGATTCTGGTCAAACGGTATTGAGTGGTATGGGTGAATTACATCTTGATATTATTATTGATAGATTAAAAAGAGAATTTAAAGTTGAGATTAACCAAGGAGAACCTCAAGTTGCATACAAAGAAGCCATTGTTGGTTCTGTTACACATAGAGAGGTTTACAAAAAACAATCTGGTGGTCGTGGTAAATTTGCCGATATTCAAGTAAGAATAGAACCAGTCGCTGATACTACTAAAGAAGGATTAGAATTTATAAACGATATCAAAGGTGGTAACATTCCTAGAGAATTTGTGCCATCGGTAGAAAAAGGATTTAAAGAAGCAATGAAAAATGGACCTTTAGCTGGTTATCAAATCGATAGCTTAAAAGTTACATTGTTCGATGGTTCTTACCATGCTGTCGATTCCGATCAATTATCTTTTGAATTGGCTGCAAAAATGGCCTTTAGAGAAGCACTTCCTAAAGCTAATCCAGTTATTCTAGAGCCAATCATGAAATTAGAAGTGGTTACTCCAGAAGAAAATATGGGTGATATCGTAGGTGATTTAAATAGAAGAAGAGGTCAAGTAGAAGGAATGGATGACAGAGCTGGAGCTAAAGTTATTAAAGCAAAAGTTCCACTATCTGAAATGTTTGGATATGTTACATCATTAAGAACAATGTCTTCAGGTAGAGCAACATCATCAATGGAATTTTCTAACTATGCAGAATGTCCAAAAAATATCGCTGATGCGGTAATAGCAAAAGCAAAAGGAAAAGTAGTAGCTTAATATATTAAAAAGAATGAGCCAAAAAATTAGAATTAAACTTAAATCTTACGATTTCAATTTGGTTGATAGATCAGCTGAAAAAATTGTAAAAACTGTTAAGAGTACAGGAGCTGTAGTTAGTGGTCCAATTCCATTACCAACACATAAAAGAATTTTTACTGTGTTAAGATCTCCTCACGTTAACAAAAAAGCAAGAGAGCAATTTCAATTAGCGTCTTACAAGAGATTAATTGATATTTATAGCTCAACATCTAAAACTGTTGATGCTTTAATGAAACTTGAATTGCCAAGTGGTGTTGACGTAGAAATAAAAGTATAATAATTAAAATTAAATAAAATGCCAGGATTGATAGGGAAAAAAATAGGTATGACTAGCGTTTACAGTGCCGAGGGTAAAAATATACCATGCACAATTATTGAAGCTGGTCCTTGTGTGGTTACACAAGTCAAAAAGGTTGATACCGATGGCTACGAAGCTGTTCAATTAGCATTTGGTGACAAAAAAGAGAAGAGCACACCAAAAGCAATGCAAGGACACTTTAAAAAAGCAGGTATTACACCAAAAAGAAAATTGGTTGAGTTTCACGGATTTGAAGAAAAAAATCTAGGAGATTTAATCGCTGTAGATTTATTTGAAGAAGGAGAATGGGTTGATGTTGTTGGAACTTCAAAAGGAAAAGGTTTTCAAGGTGTTGTTAGAAGACATGGCTTTGGCGGTGTTGGACAAGCTACACATGGTCAACATAATAGACTAAGAGCACCAGGTTCTGTAGGTGCTTGTTCTACTCCTTCAAGAGTTTTTAAAGGAACAAGAATGGCAGGACGAATGGGAAGCGATAGAGTTAAAATGCAAAACTTACAAGTTATTAAAGTTTATGCTGATAAAAACTTGATAGTTATCAAAGGTTCTATACCTGGAGCTAAAGGTTCATTTGTTTTAATAGAAAAATAACAAGGAGGAGCAAAAATGGAAATTATAGTAAAAAACATTAAAGGAAAAGACACTACTAAGAAAGTGTCTCTATCAGACGCTATCTTTGGTATTGAACCTAATGATCATGCCATATATTTGGATGTAAAACAATATTTAGCTAACCAAAGACAAGGAACTCATAAGGCAAAAGAAAAAGGCGAAATTTCAGCTAGTACACGTAAAATTAAAAAACAAAAAGGTACTGGAGGAGCAAGAGCAGGTAGTTTAAAAAGCCCTGTATTTAAAGGTGGTGGTAGAGTTTTCGGACCAAGACCAAGAGATTATGAGTTTAAATTAAACATTAAACAAAAAAGATTGGCTAGAAAATCTGCTTTGACATATAAAGCTAAAGAAGGTTCTATTATGATTCTTGAAGACTTTACTTTTGATCAGCCACAAACCAAACAATACCTCGAAATTTTAAATAATTTAGATGTATTAAATAAAAAATCACTATTAGTGCTTTCTGAATCAAATAATAATGTATATTTGTCGTCCCGAAATTTGAAAGGGGCTAAAGTGGTAACAGCTTCGCAAATAAATACTTACGATTTATTGAATGCGAATAGTGTTATTTTAGCAGAAAGTTCAGTTAAAGCGTTAGAAACTATTTTAAGTAAATAAGATGAGTGTAATAGTAAAACCTGTAGTTACAGAAAAAATGACCGGACTAACCGAAAAGCTTAATAGATATGGCTTTTTAGTTGATTGTAAAGCCAATAAGATACAAGTGAAAAAAGCTGTAGAAGATATGTATGGTGTTACCGTTGAGTCCGTAAACACAATTAATTACTCAGGAAAAGCTAAATCTAGATTTACTAAAGCTGGTTTAGTTAGTGGTAGAACCAATAAATTTAAAAAAGCCTTAATCACAGTCGCAAAAGGCGAAACTATTGACTTCTACAGTAATATATAATTTTTTATTAACCTATACGGGGGCTCCAACCCTCTAAAGATATAAACAAAAATGGCAGTAAGAAAATTAAGACCCATCACACCTGGGCAAAGACATAAGATTTTAAATACTTTTGACGAAGTATCAACTATTAAACCTGAGAAAAGTTTAATATCAGGTATTTCTAAGTCTGGAGGTAGAAATAACTCTGGAAAAATGACCATGCGCTACATCGGTGGTGGTCACAAGCAAAAATATCGTGATATTGATTTCAAAAGAAATAAAGACGGTATTGTTGGTATTGTTAAGTCTATTGAATACGATCCAAATAGAACAGCTAGAATTGCTTTAGTATTTTACAAGGACGGTGAAAAAAGATATATTCTTGCTCCAAACGGATTACAAGTTGGTCAAGAAGTAAAATCTGGAAAAGGTGTTGAACCGGAAGTAGGAAACTCATTATATTTATCTGAAATTCCTCTTGGAACGGTTATTCATAATATTGAATTGCGTCCTAATCAGGGTGCTAAAATGGCAAGAAGCGCTGGTTCTTATGCTCAGTTAACTGCAAAAGATGGTGCTTATGTTGTTGTTAAATTACCTTCAGGTGAAACAAGACTTATTTTAGCAACTTGTAAAGCTACTATTGGTTCTGTATCTAATGCTGAACATATGCTTGAAAGATCAGGTAAAGCTGGTAGAAGTAGATGGTTAGGAAGAAGACCAAGGGTTAGAGGTGTGGTAATGAATCCAGTTGATCACCCAATGGGTGGTGGTGAAGGAAGAAATTCTGGTCAACACCCACGATCTAGAAAAGGTTTGCCAGCTAAAGGTTACAAAACAAGATCAAAGAAAAAAAGCTCAAGTAAATATATAATCGAAAGAAGAAAGAAATAATTAACTAAGATATGAGTCGTTCGTTAAAAAAACCGCCATTTATTCATTATAAATTACAGCAAAGAGTTGATGAAACTCAACAATCTGCTAAAAAAAATGTAATAAAAACTTGGTCCAGATCATCAATGATTTCTCCAGATTTTGTTGGATTAACAATTGCTGTTCATAATGGAAATAAATTTATTCCAGTTTATGTAACTGAAAATATGGTAGGACATAAATTAGGTGAGTTTTCTCCAACTAGAACTTTTAGAGGTCATGGTGGAAATAAAAAAGATAAAGGAAGAAAATAAAATTGAATATTTAGAATATTATGGGTGCTAGAAAAAGAATTAAAGCTGAGCAGCTTAAAGAGGCTAACAAAACTAGAAGTTTTGCTAAGTTGAATAACTGCCCAACTTCTCCTAGAAAAATGAGATTAGTTGCTGATATGGTTAGAGGACAAGATGTTTTTAAAGCATTATCTCTTTTAAAATTTAGCTCTCAAGACGCATCAAGAAGACTTGAAAAATTATTAAAGTCAGCAATTGCTAATTGGGAATCTAAAAACGCAGGACTTAGACCAGAAGAAAACAACTTGGTTGTTAAGGAAGTTATGGTTGATAGTGCTAGAATGTTAAAAAGAATACAGCCAGCTCCTCAAGGAAGAGCTCATAGAGTTAGAAAAAGATCAAATCACGTTACATTAGTTGTTGACAGTTTAAATTAATAAGATGGGACAAAAAGTTAATCCAATATCAAACAGATTAGGAATCATTAGAGGATGGGATTCAAATTGGTACGGCGGTAATAAATACGCTGACAAAATTGTTGAAGACTATAAAATTAGAGAATATCTAATGGCAAGATTGCAAAAAGCTAGTATCTCTAAGATTATTATTGAAAGAACATTGAAATTAATAACTGTAACAGTAAACACATCAAGACCTGGTATTATTATCGGAAAAGGAGGAAAAGAGGTTGATATGTTAAGAGAAGAGTTAAAAAAAATTACTAAAAAAGATGTTCAAATAAATATTTTTGAAATTAAAAGACCTGAGTTAGATGCTCAACTTGTTGCAGATAGTATTGCTAAACAAATTGAAGGTAGAATTTCTTTTAGAAGAGCTGCTAAAATGGCAATAGCCTCTACAATGAGAATGGGTGCAGAAGGAATTAAAGTCTTAGTCTCTGGTAGATTAGGTGGTGCTGAAATGGCTCGTTCTGAAGGTTATAAAGAAGGAAGAACTCCTTTGCATACGTTTAGAGCAGATATCGATTACGCATTGAGTGAAGCTCATACAACATACGGAAGATTAGGTGTAAAAGTATGGATTTGCAAAGGTGAAGTTTACGGAAAAAGAGATTTATCTCCAAACGTAGGACAATCAAAACAAAACTCTTCTAATGCTGCTCCAACTAATAACGATAAGAAATTTAGAGGCGGACCAAAAAGAAGAAACAACAAATAAGATCAGAAGAATAATTTAAGATTTAACAACATGTTACAACCTAAAAGAACGAAATATAGAAAAATGCAAAAAGGGCATATGAAAGGAAATGCTCAACGTGGTCATCAAATTGCATTTGGATCGTTTGCCATCAAATCGCTAGAAGAATGTTGGATGACAGCTCGACAAATTGAAGCAGCGAGGATTGCTGTAACTAGATATATGAAAAGGGAAGGCCAAATTTGGATTAGAGTATTTCCAGATAAACCAGTTACTAAAAAACCAGCCGAAGTACGTATGGGTAAAGGTAAAGGAGCTCCTGAATTGTGGGTTGCTACAATTAGACCAGGTAAAATTATTTTTGAAGCAGATGGCGTTCCATTGGAAATTGCAAAAGAAGCATTAAGATTAGCTGCACAAAAATTGCCAATCAAAACAAAGTTTGTTACAAGAAGAGATTACACCGAATAAAATAAAGTTCAAAGAGAGATGAAGCAAATAGATATTAAAGATCTTTCGGTTGACGATTTGACTGAAAAATTACAAGAGCAAAAAAGTATTTTAAACAAATTTAAATTAAGCCATGCGGTTTCTCCATTAGAGAATCCATCGCAAATTAAATATGTGAGAAAAACAATTGCCAGAATTAACACTGAATTTAGAAAAAGAGAGCTTCAAGCAAAATAACTTAAGATGGAAAATAGAAACTTAAGAAAAGAAAGAATTGGTTTAGTTGTTAGCAATAAAATGGACAAATCAATTGTAATTACAGTAGAAAGAAAGGTAAAACATCCTATCTACGGTAAATTCGTTAAATCTACAGCTAAATTTATGGCTCATGATGAAAAAAATGACTGTAATATTGGTGATACAGTTAAAATAATGGAAACAAAACCATTGAGCAAAAATAAATGTTGGAGATTAGTTGAAATTATTGAAAGAGCTAAATAATTATGATACAAGTAGAATCAAGGTTATCAGTTGCTGATAATAGCGGCGCAAAAGAAGTACTTTGTATAAAAGTATTAGGTGGAACGAGAAGAAGATATGCTTCTGTTGGTGATACCATTGTGGTTAGTGTTAAACAAGCCATGCCGTCAGGAAATGTTAAAAAAGGTGCCGTAGCAAAAGCTGTAGTTGTTAGAACTAGAAAAGAAATTAGACGTGCAGATGGATCTTATATAAGATTCGACGATAATGCAGCTGTTCTTTTAACTGCTACTGGAGAAATGAGAGGAACTCGTATTTTCGGACCAGTTGCTAGAGAATTACGTGAAAAAGAGTTTATGAAAATTGTTTCATTAGCTCCAGAAGTACTATAAAATTGAAATATTTTAGTTATGACTAAATTTAATATAAAAAAAGGTGATACTGTAAAAGTTATTGCAGGTGAATCTAAAGGTGCTGAAGGTACAGTTAAAAAATTGTATCCAGATAAAAACAGAGCAATTGTTGAGGGTGCTGATATTAAAAAAATATCAAAACACACAAAACCAAATGCTGCAAATCCTCAAGGAGGAATTGTTCATCAAGAAGCAACGATCAATCTATCTAATTTAATGATTATTGATCCTAAATCTGGTAAACCAACAAGAGTTGGAAGAAAATTAGATTCAAAAGGTAAAAAAGTACGTTATTCAAAAAAATCAGGGGAGGTTATAGCATAATGAGTTACGGGCCTAGATTAAAAGCAAAATATAAAGAAGAAATCACTTCTTCTTTAAAAGAAAAGTTTGGTTACACATCAATTATGCAAGTGCCAAAACTTCAAAAAATATGTTTAAACCAAGGAGTTGGTGATGCTGTTTCTGATAAAAGACTTATTGAGTCGGCATTAGAAGAGATGACTATTATTTCTGGTCAAAAATGTATAGCAACCTATTCCAAAAAGGATATCTCTAACTTCAAGTTAAGAAAAGGAGTTCCTATTGGTGCCAAAGTAACACTTAGAGGTGATAAAATGTATGAATTTTTAGATCGTTTAATTGCAGTTGCATTACCTCGAACAAGAGATTTTAGAGGGGTTGAAACTAAAGGGTTTGATGGTAAAGGAAACTATACTTTAGGTATTAAAGAACAAATTATTTTTCCTGAAATTAACATTGATAAAATTAAAAATGTTACAGGTATGGATATAACCTTTGTTACTTCAGCAAAAACTAACGAAGAAGGTCAAGCATTATTAACCGAATTTGGTTTACCATTTAAGAAAAAATAGAAGATATGGCAAAAGAATCAATGAAAGCCAGAGAGCGTAAAAGAGAAAGACTGGTTGAAAAATTTGCAGATAAAAGAGCTGCACTAAAAGAAGCAGGAGATTGGGAAGCTTTACAAAAGTTACCAAAAAACTCTTCAAAAGTACGTTTACATAATAGATGTAAACTTACTGGTAGACCAAGAGGATATATGAGACAATTCGGTATTTCTCGTGTAACTTTTAGAGAAATGGCTTCTTCAGGGTTAATACCCGGAATAAGAAAAGCAAGCTGGTAATAAATTAATATAAAGAATAAAAAGATTCGAAATATCGTAATCTAAAATTACAATAAAATGACAGATCCAATAGCAGATTTTTTAACAAGAATCAGAAACGCTGCAAGTGCAAAACATAGAGTTGTTGATATTCCAGCATCTAATATGAAAAAGGAATTGACTAAAATTCTTTTCGATAAAGGATATATCTTAAACTATAAATTTGAAGATACCAACGTACAAGGCAATATTAAAATTGCTTTAAAATATAATCCCAAAACTAAAGTTTCAGCTATAACTAACATTGTTAGAGCTAGTAAACCAGGTTTGCGAAAATATGCTGGTAGTAACGAATTACCACGTGTAATTAATGGTTTGGGTGTTGCAATTATTTCAACATCAAAAGGCGTTATGACTGATAAAGAAGCAAGAAGAGAAAATGTTGGTGGTGAAGTTTTATGTTACGTATATTAATTAGTAAGATTTAAAATTATGTCAAGAATTGGATATGCACCGATTGAAATTCCAAATGGTGTTGAAATAAAAGTTGAGAATGGACTTGTTACTGTAAAGGGACCTAAAGGTGTTTTACTTCAAAAAATTGATGAGGCAATTACTGTTGAGGTTGAAGATAAAATTGTTCATGTTAAAAGACATACTGAGGAAATTCCTCATAAAGCTAAACATGGTTTATACAGATCTTTAATACATAACATGGTAGTTGGGGTTTCACAAGGTTTTAAAATTGAACAAGAATTAGTAGGTGTTGGATATAGAGCTGCTAATACAGGTCAAAATCTTGAATTGTCTTTAGGTTTTTCACACAATATTGTTTTTCAAATTCCACAAGAAGTTAAAGTTTCTACTTTATCAGAAAGAGGTAAAAACCCTACTATAATTTTGGAATCTCATGACAAACAATTAATTGGACATATTGCTGCTAAGATTAGATCACTTAGAAAACCAGAGCCATATAAAGGTAAAGGTATTAAGTTTGTCGGTGAAGTATTAAGAAGAAAAGCAGGAAAATCTGCAAGTAAAAAATAAATCATAATAAAAGAGTATTATGGCACTAAGTAAGAGAGAAAGAAGAATTCGAATTAAAAGAAGAATTAAAAAAGTTGTTGCTGGAACTAATTCACATCCACGATTGACTGTTTTTAGAAGTAATAACGAAATTTATGCACAAATCATAAATGACGAAACAGCAACTACATTGGTATCAGCTTCATCGATTCAAAAAGATATAAAAGCAACTAAGGGTACAAAAGTAGAAATTGCAGCTTTAGTAGGAAAAGCTATTGCTGAAAAAGCAGTTAAAGTTGGAATAGAAAATATCGCATTTGATAGAAATGGATACTTATATCATGGAAGAGTTAAATCACTTGCTGATGGTGCTCGTGAAGGAGGCTTAAAATTCTAAAATCATTGTATTAGAAAAAATTGTTATGACAAATTCAAACACAAAAAAAGTTAGATCAATAGAAACTGAACTTAAAGATAAATTAGTTGCTATTAACAGGGTAACTAAGGTTACTAAAGGTGGTAGAAATTTTAGTTTTTCTGCAATAGTTGTTGTTGGTGATGAGAAAAATGTTGTAGGTCATGGATTAGGAAAAGCTAATGAAGTAACTGAAGCTATTACTAAAGGTATTGAAGCAGCAAAGAAAAATTTAATAAAAGTGCCAGTTATAAAAGGAACTATTCCTCACGAACAAAATGGTAAGTTCGGTGGAGCTAGAGTGTTTATTAGACCTGCTGCTCATGGTACTGGTGTAATAGCTGGTGGTGCGATGCGTGCAGTATTCGAAAGTGTTGGTATTACTGATGTATTAGCAAAATCAAAAGGTTCATCAAACCCTCATAATGTTGTTAAAGCTACTTTAAATGCATTGGAACAATTAAGAGATGCATATGCAGTTGCTGAACAAAGAGGAATTGATTTAGATAAAGTATTTAATGGTTAAGAAAATGACAAAAGTTAAAATAAAACAAGTAAAAAGCCAAATTAAAAGACCAGCTCGTCAAAAAAGAACGTTAGTTGCTCTTGGCCTAAGAAAAATGAATCAAGTTGTTGAACATGAAGCTACACCTCAAATTTTGGGAATGATAGACACTGTGAAACATTTGGTTACAGTGGAACAATCGAAATAATACATAATTAAAATAAAAGATGAACTTATCAAATTTAAAACCTGCGGAAGGTTCAACAAAACAGCGTAAGCGAGTAGGACGTGGTCAAGGATCAGGACGGGGAGGCACCTCAACAAGAGGTCATAAAGGAGCAAAATCAAGATCAGGTTACTCAAGAAAAATTGGATTTGAAGGTGGTCAAATGCCCCTCCAAAGACGTGTTCCTAAATTTGGATTTACGAATATTAATCGTAAAGAATTTAAAGGTATTAATCTTGATACTCTTCAGATGTTAGCTGAAACTAAAAATGTTACTGAAATTACGTTAGATGTTATCATTAATAATGGTTTAGCATCGAAAAATGATAAAATTAAAGTTTTAGGAAGAGGCGAATTAAAAGCTAAATTAGATGTAACAGTTCATGCTTTCTCGGCATCTGCAAAAAGCGCAATTGAAGCTGCAGGTGGAAAAGCAAATACTCTTTAAATAAAGAATGAAAAAATTTATAAATACCATCAAAAACATTTGGAGTATTGAGGATTTAAGATCTCGAATTCTAACAACATTAGTATTATTACTCGTGTATAGATTGGGCTCTTATGTTGTTCTTCCAGGTGTTGATTCAACTGCATTGGAGGCTGCAAATTCTAAGAATGCAAGTGGAGGATTATTAGATTTGATTAACATATTTGCTGGGGGTGCTTTTTCTAGAGCGTCAATTTTTGCATTAGGAATTATGCCTTACATTTCGGCTTCGATTGTAATCCAATTACTAGGTATGGCAATACCTTATTTTCAACGATTACAAAAAGAAGGTGAAAGTGGAAGAAGAAAAATTAATCAAATAACACGTTTTCTAACTATTATTATTACCGCGTTCCAAGCACCTGGTTATATTGCGTCTCAAATCACTACTCACGTTGGTGTGGTGCCTGATGCAGGTCCAATGTGGTGGTTCTCAACGGTACTTCTTTTAGTTACAGGAACTATGTTTGTAATGTGGATTGGTGAAAGAATAACTGAAAAAGGAATTGGAAATGGAATTTCATTATTAATTATGATTGGTATTGTAGCAAAACTTCCATCTGCCTTTATTTTTGAAATAGCTTCTAGGTTCGGTGTTGGTGGTGTTGGTGGTCCAGTAATATTATTAATTGAAGTTGCCTTGTTATTATTAGTAATTGTATTGTCTATATTGCTGGTGCAAGGTACAAGAAAAATACCCGTACAATATGCAAAAAGAATTGTTGGAAACAAACAATACGGTGGTGTGCGTCAATATATTCCACTTAAAGTTAATGCTGCTGGTGTTATGCCTATCATTTTTGCCCAGGCAATTATGTTTATTCCATTAACATTAGCTGGTTTTGGTGATTCTTCTGTAACATCTTGGTTTGTTGCTACATTCAGTAATACTGGAGGATTTGCTTATAATTTAACATTTGCGTTAATGATTATTGCATTTACCTATTTTTATACTGCAGTTACTGTAAATCCAAATCAAATGGCTGATGATATGAAAAGAAATGGCGGTTTTATTCCTGGGATTAAACCTGGCAAAAAAACGGCTGAATTTATCGATAATGTAATGTCAAGAATAACTCTTCCGGGTTCTATGTTTTTGTCAGTAGTCGCTATTTTACCTGCATTTGCAATGATTGCTGGCGTTAACAATTCATTTGCACATTTTTATGGAGGAACATCGCTATTAATTATGGTAGGTGTTATTTTAGATACGTTACAACAAATTGAAAGTCATTTATTAATGCGTCATTATGATGGATTAATGAAATCTGGAAGAATTAAAGGAAGAACAACTGCAGGGGTTGGAATGGCTGTATAATTATGAGTAGAATATTTTATAAAACGGAAGAGGAGATAGAGTTAATAAGAGAAAGTTCTTTACTTGTTGGAAAAACATTAGCAGAGGTTGCTAAAATTATTAAACCAGGTATCACTACGCTTGATTTGGATAAGTTGGCAGAGGAGTTTATTAGAGATAATGATGCTATTCCTGGGTTTCTTGGAATGTATGATTTTCCTAATACTTTGTGTACTTCTCTAAATGCGGCTGTTGTTCACGGAATACCAAATAATAAGCCTCTTAAAAATGGAGATATAATTTCTGTCGATTGTGGGGTGTTTAAAAATGGATTTTATGGCGATGTGGCTTATACGTTTGAAGTTGGTGAAGTGGATGAAAATATTAAAAAATTGCTTCGAATTACTAGAGAATGTTTAGAAAAAGCTATAGAGGTTGCAGTAGCTGGTAATCGAATTGGTGATATTGGTTTTGCAGTTCAGCATCATGCTGAAAGTAATGGCTATGGTGTTGTTAGGGAATTGGTTGGTCATGGTTTAGGTAGAGATTTGCATGAAGCACCTGAAGTTCCTAATTATGGTAGAAAAGGAACTGGATTAATGTTAAAAGAAGGATTGGTTATTGCAATTGAACCAATGATAAATATGGGTGTTAGAAATGTTATTCAAGATAAAGATGGATGGACAATTGTAACAAAAGATGGAAAACCTTCAGCACATTATGAGCAAGATATTGTTATAAGAAAGGGAAAAGCGGATGTATTGTCCTCTCATAAATTTGTTGAAGAAGTATTAAATAATAAAAATTAATGGCAAAACAATCATCTATAGAACAAGATGGAACCATAATCGAAGCATTGTCGAATGCAATGTTTAGAGTAGAGTTAGAAAATGGGCATGTAATCACTGCTCATATTTCTGGAAAGATGAGAATGCATTATATTCGAATTTTGCCAGGTGATAAAGTGAAAGTTGAGATGTCTCCTTATGATTTATCAAAAGGTAGAATTTCATTTAGGTATAAATAATTACTAAATATTCGTTGTCAAACGAATGAAAATTTAAATAAGATGAAAGTAAGAGCATCCATTAAAAAAAGAAGTGCAGACTGCAAAATTGTTCGCAGAAAAGGACGTTTATACGTTATTAACAAAAAAAACCCTAAGTTTAAACAAAGACAAGGATAAAATAATAACTAATTATGGCAAGAATTGCAGGTATAGATTTACCAAAACAAAAACGTGGCGTTATAGGCCTTACATACATTTATGGTATAGGAAAATCTTCAGCTAGTAAGATTTTAGGTAAAGCTGGTATTGACGAAAACAAGAAAGTTCAAGATTGGGACGATGATGATTTATCTAAAATTAGACAAATTCTCAATGATGAATTTAGAATTGAAGGTGCGCTTAGATCTGAAGTACAATTAAATATTAAACGTTTGATGGATATCGGTTGTTATAGAGGTGTGCGACATAGATCTGGTTTACCATTAAGAGGTCAACGCACTAAAAACAATTCTAGAACTAGAAAAGGTAAAAAGAAAACAGTTGCTAACAAGAAAAAAGTAACTAAATAATAAATTAAGGAGTCAATTAAAATGGCAAAAACAAACGTAAAGAAGAAAAAAAAGGTGATAATAGAAGCTTATGGACAGGCTCATATTCATGCATCTTTTAACAATATTATTGTTAGCTTAACAAACAATAATGGACAAGTAATTTCTTGGTCTTCAGCTGGTAAAATGGGATTTAAAGGTTCTAAAAAGAACACTCCATACGCGGCTCAATTAGCTGCAGCAGACTGTGCAAAAGAAGCATTTGAAAACGGTTTAAGAAAAGTTAAAGTTTTCGTTAAAGGACCTGGTGCAGGTAGAGAGTCAGCAATAAGAACTATTCATAATACAGGCATTCTTGTAACTGAAATAGTTGACATTACACCACTTCCACACAACGGATGTCGTCCTCCTAAAAGAAGAAGAGTATAGTTAATAATCATTATATAAACCGAAAGGAATTTAAGTTATCGAAGGATATTGACCTTAATTCATAATGTTTCTTTCAAAAAATTAAAATTAAAATGGCAAGGTATAGAGGTCCAAAATCAAAAATCGCAAGAAAATTCAGAGAACCAATTTTTGGTGCTGATAAAGTATTGGAAAAAAAGAATTACCCTCCTGGACAACATGGTCCAAACAAAAGAAGAGGTAAACAATCGGAATACGCGATTCAATTAGCAGAAAAACAAAAAGCTAAATACACTTACGGTATTTTAGAAAAACAATTTGAAAATTTATTTGTTAAAGCTTCTAGAACAAAAGGTATTACTGGTGAGAACTTATTAAAGTTATGTGAATCACGTTTAGATAATGTAGTTTTTAGATTGGGTATTGCCCCAACAAGAAGTGGAGCTAGACAGTTAGTAGCTCACAGACATATTACTGTTAATGGTAATTTGGTAAATATTCCATCATACATTGTTAGCGAAGGCGATGTTGTCGGTGTAAGGGAAAAGTCAAAATCATTAGAAGCTATTACTTCTTCTCTTTCTGCTCATCCTGCAAAATCAGAATGGTTGGATTGGGATAAGCAACTTATGACTGGAAGATTTATTAAAGTTCCTGAAAGAACTCAAATTCCAGAAAACATTAAAGAACAATTAATCGTAGAGCTTTACTCTAAATAATTTTAACTAAATAAATACTATGGCAATTTTAGACTTCCAAAAACCAGATAAAGTAATCATGATCAATTCTGATGAATATTTCGGAACTTTTGAGTTTCGTCCGTTAGAACCTGGTTATGGTATAACAATAGGTAATGCATTAAGAAGAGTATTATTAAACTCTTTAGAAGGATTTGCTATAACATCAATAAAAATTGAAGGGGTAGATCATGAATTTTCTACCATTAAAGGTGTTGTTGAAGACGTAGCTCAAATTATTTTGAATTTAAAACAAGTGCGTTTTAAACAACAAATTGAAGATACTGAAAATGAAAAACTAACTGTTTCAATTAGCGGTCAAGAAACTGTAACTGCTGGAGATATAGGTAAATTCACATCTGCATTTCAAGTTTTAAATACCAATCATATTATTTGTAACTTAGAAAAATCAGTGAAGTTACAAATGGAATTGACGATCAATAAAGGTAGAGGTTATGTTCCTTCAGAAGACAATCAATTATCAGATTCAACTATTGGTGTTATTGCTATTGATTCTATTCATACTCCAATTAAAAATGTAAAATATAACATTGAAAACTTTAGGGTTGGTCAAAAAACTGACTTTGAGAAATTAGTGTTCGAAATTACTACAGATGGTTCAATTCATCCTAAAGAAGCACTTAAAGAGGCTGCAAAAATTTTAATACACCACTTTATGTTGTTTTCTGATGAGCGAATTACATTGGATACTGAAGAAAAGTCGTCAGTTGAAGAATTTGATGAAGATTCATTACACATGAGACAATTACTAAAAACCAAATTGGTTGACATGGATTTATCAGTTAGAGCATTAAATTGCTTAAAAGCTGCTGATGTTGATACATTAGGTGATTTAGTTCAATTTAATAAAAATGATTTGTTAAAATTCAGAAATTTTGGTAAAAAATCATTAACTGAATTAGACGAATTAGTTGAAAACAAAGGCTTAACTTTCGGAATGAATGTTGCTGCCTATAAATTAGATAAGGAGTAAAAGAGACATGAGACACGGAAAGAAATTAAATCATTTAGGAAGAAAATCTGGACACAGAAAAGCTATGCTTTCTAATATGGCATGCTCTCTTATCGAGCATAAAAAAATCAATACTACTGTAGCTAAAGCTAAAGCGTTGAAACTATATGTTGAACCTTTAATTACAAAAGCAAAAACAGATTCTACTCATTCAAGAAGAGTTGTGTTTAGTTACTTACAAAGTAAAGAAGCGGTTACTGAACTTTTTAGAGATGTAGCAGTTAAAGTTGCTGATAGACCAGGTGGTTATACCAGAATTTTAAAAACTGGAAACAGAATTGGTGATAACGCTGAAATGTGTTTTATTGAATTTGTTGATTACAATGAAAACATGCTTAAAGATGTTAAGAAAAAAGCTACTTCAACTCGAAGAAAAAGAGCTACAGGTAAAAAAACAGAAGATGCTGCAGCTGATGTAAAAACAAGTGAAGCTGATTCAACAAATATTTCAAATGACGAATCTAGTGCTAATGATGAAGCAAAAAAAGATTGATATTTGAAGTTTAATTTTTAGATAATAAGAAAAGGATAAAGTAATTTTGCTTTATCCTTTTTTTTTGCAATATAGTACCATTTCTTATGGAAAACACAACTGGAAAAGCTATTCTAATACTACAAGACGGAACCATTTTTGAAGGAAAATCGGCTGGTTTTGTTGGTACAACAACTGGAGAAATCTGTTTTAATACGGGTATGACTGGTTATCAAGAAATATTCACGGATCCTTCTTATTACGGACAAATATTAGTTGCAACTACTTCTCATATTGGAAATTATGGCGTTTCTACTGAAGAAGTAGAATCAGATCATGTTAGAATTTCTGGATTGGTTTGTAAAAAGTTCTCTGAAGTTTATTCTCGAACTTATGCAGATTCATCATTGCAAGAATATTTTGAAAAGGAAAAAATTGTTGCTATTTCGGATGTAGATACGCGAGCTTTAGTGCGTCATATACGCGATAAGGGAGCAATGAATGCCATTATTTCATCTGAAAATTTTGATGTTAATCAGTTAAATAATCAACTCGACGGCGTCCCTTCAATGAACGGGTTAGAACTTTCTTCAAAAGTTTGTACAAAGGAAGCCTATTATTTTGGAAACGAAACTGCATCAAATAAAGTGGCAGTATATGACTTTGGTGTGAAGAAAAATATTTTAAGATGTTTGGCTGATAGAGATTGTTATTTGAAAGTGTTTCCGATGCAAACCTCTTTTGAGGAAATGATGAAATGGAACCCAGATGGATTTATGTTGTCTAATGGTCCAGGAGATCCATCAGTAATGAAATTTCAAATTGAAAATGTTGCAAAAATTAAAGAATCAGGATTACCTGTGTTTGGGATTTGTCTGGGACACCAAATATTGGCAATATCTTGTGGATTAACCACTTCTAAAATGCACAATGGACACAGGGGGTGCAATCACCCTGTATTAAACCTTGTGACTGGAAAAGGTGAAATTACTTCACAAAATCATGGTTTTGTAGTAGATATGGAATCTGCAAAAAACGACAATAATATCGAAGTTACTCATCAACATTTAAATGATAAAACGTTAGCAGGATTTAGATTAAAAGATAGAGAGGTATTTTCAGTTCAATATCACCCTGAATCTTCACCTGGTCCGCACGATTCAAGATATTTATTCGACTCATTTGTTGAGAAGATTGTACAATCTAAAGTTAGGGTTTCAACGTAACGCGTAAAACAGACTTGTTTTTCTCATTTTTATTTTATAGTTTTAGATTGTTATTCTTTTTTTTCAACCTAAAATCATTAGAACTTTGAAAAAACTTTCCATTCTTTTTTTATCTATTTTTTTTCATGTAATTGTAATTGCACAGCAAATAGTATGTAAAACAACCAAGATTATAAAGATATCTACTCTTGGATTAAAATTTAAAACATGAAAACACATCAACTAATACTTGCGACTTTGTTGCAATCTTTTTTACTATCAAGTAACTCAAAAGCACAAACAATAGACAGTTCAAAAATTATCCCAATCAATCCAACTACATCCGACACTATAAAAATCATTATTTATACAAACTCACCCTACACTTATTGCGGATTAGATACTATCGTATTTGACACTACCAGCAATCAAATATCGGTTAGTGCTACGACTCAACCTGGAGATTTATCTTCACCTTGTTTTTCAATAGACACATTAACAATTGGCGTTTTAAATGCAGGAAATTACGAGCTTATTTGTGAGTTGGTAACTATTACCCCACCAACGACTTATGACATGGACACAATTTATTTTACTGTTCAACTAACCAATGGAATTCAACTCATGGACAATCTAGACCAAAGAATAAAGACTCACCCTAACCCTGCAAACAATTGGTTAACGATTTCTGTAAAAAGCAGCGGTTTAGGCAACGTGCAACTTGAAGCGTTTAATTTAGCTGGCAAGTTAGTATTCTCTGAAAATCAATTACTACTAAACGAAGTTTTAAAAGTTAATGTTTCAACCCTTATTAATGGTCTATATTTGTTCAAACTCATTTTTACTGATGGCACAAGTGAAGTGTTTAAAGTAAGTGAGAATAGATAATTATAAAGTCCATGATTATTTTTATTAACTTTGCATTATGGAAAAGCAACAGGTAAAGTGTTCGTTTTGTGGACGACCAAAAGGTGAGGTTGATGTTATGATTGCTGGTGTTACTGGCCATATTTGTAATCATTGTGTTACTCAAGCACAAACTATTGTAAAAGAAGAAGTTTCAGGTAAAGCAACAAAAGAAATATCTTCCCAATTACAATTACTTAAACCTACTGAAATAAAAGCTCATCTTGATGAATATGTAATTGGTCAGGACGATGCTAAAAAGGTTCTTTCAGTTGCTGTTTATAATCATTATAAAAGGCTTACTCATTCTATTGGTAGGAAAAATGATGATGTTGAAATAGAAAAATCAAATATTTTGTTGGTTGGCGAAACGGGAACAGGTAAAACTCTTTTGGCTAAAACCATTGCAAGATTGTTACATGTTCCATTTTGCATTGCTGATGCTACTATATTAACTGAAGCGGGATATGTTGGAGAAGACGTTGAAAGTATATTAACACGTTTGTTACAATCTGCTGATTATGATGTAGATGCTGCACAACGAGGAATTGTATTTATTGATGAAATTGATAAAATAGCTAGAAAAAGTGATAACGCATCTATAACACGAGATGTTTCGGGTGAAGGTGTTCAACAAGCGTTGTTGAAGCTTTTGGAAGGGTCTATAGTTAATGTTCCACCGCAAGGAGGCAGGAAACATCCTGAACAAAAATTAATTGCGATTGAAACCAAAAACATTCTTTTTATTTGTGGTGGTGCATTTGATGGAATTACTAGAAAAATTGCCAATAGACTGCAAACACAAGTTATTGGTTACAGAACCTCAGAACGCGAAGATTACGATGAGGAAAATCTATTACAATACATTTCACCACAAGACGTAAAAGCATTTGGATTAATCCCTGAATTGATAGGAAGACTTCCAATTTTATCCTATTTGAACCCCTTAGATAAAAATACTTTACGAAGAATTTTAACTGAGCCAAAAAATTCGATAATTAAGCAATACTTGCAATTGTTCGAAATGGACGAAATTAAATTATCGTTTGACAAACATGTATTTGATTTTATTGTAGACAAAGCCATGGAATATAAACTCGGTGCTAGAGGATTACGTTCTATTTGTGAAGCAATTATGCTCGATGCAATGTATGAAATGCCTTCTGACAAATCGTGTAAAGAATTTAAAGTTTCATTAGATTTTGCCCAAGAAAAATTTAAACATGCAAAACTGTCAAGTTTAAAAGTTGCTTAGTCGATTTTGTTGTTGGAGTTTAAATTTATTGTGATAGAAACCTCTGTACCAGCAATTTTTTTGTCATCACCATAAATCTGATAAGGGCCTTTTACAAAACAGGTTTTAGAAGTAATTTTATTAATAAGATTAATTCTTCCTTTGGTTAATTCCATTCCTTTCGAAACATGCAATTGTTTTTTGTCTAGTTTCTCTTTTAAGCTTTGTTCTATCCCAATACCATTATCTCTAATATTGAAAACAATTTTTTCGTCATTTTTTTTTATAGACAGTATTATTAATCCGTGGTGTTCTGATGGTAAAATTCCATGCCAAATTGAGTTTTCAATGTACGGTTGTAAAAGCATTGAAGGTATTTTTATTGAATTATTTTTTATGCCATTATCACAATTAATTTCAAAATCAAATTTGTCTTGAAAACGCATTTGTTCTAGCTTAAGATAAAGTTCTATACGTTCAATTTCTTCGTCAATTTCAATTTCGTTTTCAAGCGAACTATCTAAATTTTTACGAACTAATTTTGCGAAATTAGTCAAGTACTTATTTGCCGAAATTTTGTCTTGTCGATTTATGTAGTATTGAATTGAGTTTAACGCATTAAAAATAAAGTGTCTATTTAAACTAGCATTTAATGCTTGTTGCTCTAACGATAGCATTTTTGCTTGATCAACGATTAGTTGAGTGGCTTGTTTTCTGTTTAGTCTTTTAATTCTCAATTCAATAATAAACCAAGTTAGACCAATTAATCCAAGCAAAATAAGTAGATAAAACCACCAAGTAAACCAAAATGGGGGTTTTATGGTGATGTTGAATTGAACTGGATTTGTCCAATTAACCAAATCAACTGATCCTACTAATAAAAATGTATATTCACCAAATGGAATATTTGAATAGGTAACAAAATTAGCTCTAGTTATGGGTTGCCAATCTTCGTCGAAACCGTCTAATTTAAACTTAAATCGTACTTTGTCGGGATTTTTATGAAATATTCCATCAAAATCGAAGGTAAGGTGATTTTTGTTATAAGGCAATACTAGATTTTTTGGTAGATTGTTTTCATCAAATGCGTTGGCATATTGATTCCAATTTTGAGTTTCAAAAAATAATCTGATTTGTTTTAAATTCACTTGAGGTACTAAAACCACATTTTTTTCTATCTCCAGAGAATGTTTGGTGAGCCCAGAATTTGTTCCAAACCAAAGGTTGTTTTTATGGTCAATAAACGACGCGTTTTGATTGCATTCTAAACTCTTTAACCCATCTAAATTTGAATATCTTATAAATGAAGATATTGCAAATTGTTTTTTTGTTAAATCCTTAAGTTCGTACAAACCATTATTCGTTCCAATCCATAGTGAGTTAAAAGCATCTATCGTTAAAAAATTAATGTTGTTAGATGAATAATCATCAGCAATTGTTACAGGTATAAACTTGTCGTTTTTTAAATAGGCTAATCCATTTTTTGTACCGACCCATAAGGTGTTGGATTTCTGGTCTTTCACCAAACACATTACGCTATTATCAGGCAATCCATTTTCTATTCTAAAAAATCTGCACTTTTGGTTTATTGGATTAAATTTAACCAATCCTTCGGATGAACACAACCAAATGGATGAGGTGTTTTCGATTAAAATTGTTCTAATGTTAGGAGGCAATTTTAAATCTTCGCTAAAATTGAAAATACTATCTTGGTTAAGATATAGAACGGACAAGCCTTCTTTTGATCCAATCCAAATATTTTTGTTTTGATCTTGCGCTAAGGCATAAATTTTATTTGCATTTAATCCATGCTTTGCGTTGTACGAAATTATTTTTTTTCCATTAAATAATGATATTCCTGTTGAGGTACCAAACCAAACATTATTGTCAGTGTCAACAAAACTGTACCATACCGTATTATTACCAAGCCCATCGTCCTCGGTGTAATAGGTATACCTGTTGTCCTCAAATTTACATACTCCATTACCATACGACGAAAACCATAATGCTCCATTTCGGTCCTCAGTAATTGACATGATGGTGTTACTTATTATACTGTCAGATTGTGTGTAACTAATAAATTTTTCATTGGTGAATTTAATTAATCCACCACCGTCAGACCCCATAAATAGGGTGCCTTCATTATCTTCTATAATACATTTAATATTAGGGGTTTTTAAACCATCTTTTAAAGTGAAGTTTCGATATTTTTTATTTAATATTTTGGTTATTCCTGATTTGGAAGTGAACCAAAATGACCCATCTTTTTTGGCAATAAACGAGCGTATACTGTTACTAATTAATCCCTTAGATTGTTCAGTAATATTAACGTTAGTATCTGCATTTATTTTTATTATTCCATTACCAAATGTTGAACACCAAACGGTTCCATTATTTTCAAGATAAACTTGTGAGGCATTTATTTCAGGTATGGTATCCTTAATGTGATTGGTTGAATCGAAAACAAAAATTCCTTTTTTTGTAGAGAGCCATTTATTTCCTTTTTTGTCGCAAAAAATATGTCTTACATAGTTCGACTCTGAATCTAATATTCGCGAAACATTGTAATAGGAAAATTTATTATTTGAATATTTAACAAATCCTCCACCATCTGTTGCAAGCCACATATTACCCTGGTTATCTTGGGTAATTGATATTACAAAGAAAGTGCTTAATTTAGGTTTAAAGGTTAAATTATTAAACTTTTTCCCGTCATAAATAGAAACTCCTCCAAGTGATCCAAACCAAATGTGATTTGATTTGGTGCAAAAAATTGAATTTACCTGATTATTAATTAAACCATCTTTAGTAGAAAAATTTTTAAAAGAAGTTCCATCAAATTTAGAAACCCCTCCTAAAGTTCCTATCCAAATATAACCTTTGTTATCTTGAACTAGTGCATTTATTTGAGATTGAACCAATCCGTGTTCAACCGAATAATTAATAAAATTATACTGTTGTGCAAAAATTTTAAAAAAAACAACAATAAATGCTATTGATAAGAGGGTTTTCTTTAACATTTAGAATGTTCTAATTGCGTTGACAAATTCGGTTAATTTTCTTCTAGAAATTGGAATTGTCGTTCCATTGTCCATAATGGCAATATTACCATCTTGTCTGCTAAATTCTTTTAAATGATGTTTAGTATTAATAATATGTGATTTGTGAACTCTGAAAAACACATTTTTGTTTAATACTTTTTCATATCGAGCAATAGACATGCTGCTCACACATTTTTTTCCGTCAGATAAAAATATTTTTGTGTAGTTTTCGTCGGCTTCTAAACGAACAATTTCTGAGGTTTTAATAATCTCATAACCCTTTAGTGTTGGAATAGCAATTGTTCCAGATGAAATATCGTGTTGAAAGAAATCGACCAATTGTTTAATATCGGTCACCTCATTTTTAACTGGCAAATCTATTTTTATTTTAGCTACCGCAGCGATTAACTCATCAATATCTATTGGCTTTTCCAAATAGTCAAGAGCACCTGATTTAAGGGCTTTTAGCGCAAATTGGTTATGTGCGGTAATAAAAATTACAGAGAAATTTTTATCCTCGATGGAGTCTAATAGTTCAAAACCATCTTCGTTTGGCATGTTAATGTCTAGAAATAACAAGTTGGGTTGATGAATTTGGATTAATTCTCTTGCTTCAGCCGCTGATTTAGCTTCGGCAACGATGTCTACTTCAGAACAATACTCTTCTAGCATCATTCTTAAATTGCTACGAGCATTTTGCTCGTCATCAATAATTATTGCAGAGATGTTCATGGTTTTTAGTTTTAGTTAGTGAAACTAATTTAGGATTTAATAATCACTTAAAATACAGTAAATAGGGTGGTGTACTTTTTGTTTATTAATCGGTATAGTTTGTTTATCAAACGGTATTATTAAGGCAGATAGGAATGTTAAATCGATTTTATTTTTTGTAGAAAATCAGAAACTCTTGCACGAGCTACGGGTAGTAAGGTGTTGTTTTTTAGTTTAGCAAAAAAACCATCGGAGTGAATGTAGTCGGTTAGAAAGTTTAAATTAATAAGGTATTTTTTATGAATCCTAAAGAAATTACCCGTATTTAATATTTCTTCATATATTTTTAAGGTTCTAGTGTCGAAATAATGAGAGCCATCACTAAAAAATACTTTGGAACAATTACCCTCACCTTCAATATATACAATGGTGTTTTCTTCTATCACTTTTATGCCTTTTAGATGTGATATGGTTATTTTATTGGTATTGTGTTGATGAATGTTTTTAGAGAAATTTTCAATAGATTCGTGATAGGTTTGTAAATTATTTTTATCGGTAACAAACATGTTTTTATATTGGAGTAATTTTTCTACTGCAATTTTTAAATCCTCGATATCAACTGGCTTTAGAATATAATGAATGGCATTTGCGTGAAATGCCTTAACGGCATATTCTTTAAATGCAGTTACAAATACGATTTGAAAGTTAGAGGTGCTTACATCGTTTAAGAGTTCTAATCCCTCTTCATTACTAGGCATTCGAATATCGAGAAAAATGGCTTCTGGTTTTTTATCTTGAATAAGTTTTCTGGCTTGATCAACATTTTCAGCCGTACCAATAATTTCAATTTCAGGACAAAAATCTTCGATTAGCATTCGTAAATTTTCACGAGCCATCATCTCATCATCTACTATTATTGAGGTTATCTTTTTCACGCTCCAAACCATCTTAAAACAAAAAACTTCTTTTTTGGTTGTCCACCATTCTTCGATTTTTTTGCCGATTGTTTCATTCTTTTGCGAGTTTCTTTAGTTTGAATGTTCAGGTGTCTTTTTTTGCCTCGCTCAATACCTTTTTTCTCTGATTTCTTTTTTTCTATCTCTTGTTTTTCTAACACTTTTTTCTGCTTGTCAACTGCTTTTTCTGGATTTTGTTTACATGAAGAAAAACTAATGGTAATAAATATTAAACTGTAAAGGAGGTATTTTGAACGATTCATTAGCTAACCCAAATTTTGTTGAGCCGAATTTACTAATTTTACCATGATGAATAAATTATTTGCCATATTAACTATTATTTTTTTCCTTGTTATTTCTTGCAAAAAGGAAGATGCCTCTACCATTCCTTTGGTAACTGTAAATCTTTCGTTGAGCTTAAATAATCCTGAATTTATTAATTTACAAGTTGATAATGGATGGACTTATGTCTCTGGAGGCTCTCGTGGTATTATAGTATATAGAAATTCTACAAACGATTTTAAGGCATTTGATAGACATTGCCCTTATAATCCTTCGAGTAGTTGTGGATTAGTTTCCGTTGATGTAACTAATTTGGTAGGAATAGATGATTGTTGCGGTTCTAGATTTTTATTAAGCTCAGGACAAGTTACGCAAGGACCAGCTTCTCGTCCACTTAAGGAGTATAGGACTTCGTTTGATGGAAGCACTTTGCAAATTTATAATTAGTAGTTTGGCATTACTTATACATTTCTCGTATCAATACTTTTTGTAATTCCCTTTTTATAATGAGGTCTGTGATTGCTTCGTCGGTATCGACATGAGGATTCTCTTTAATCTTTCGATTCAAGAAGTCTTGGTCAATATCAATCCGGTATAGCAACGACAATAATTTGCCATAATCTTCATTTAAAAGCTCATCAATATGAGGTAATATTTGATTAAATAACTCTTGGTATGGACTTATTTCTTTTCCAGTAAAAGTTACGGATAAACTGAACCAATTAAAATCTTTGACCAATTGAGCTACAACTTTATCAATTAAATCTTGCTGATTATAATAGGGGGTTAATTCGCTTAATGAAGGAATGGGTTTATCCATGTTGAAATGTAAAAAAATTAACTTTCTCTATTCATTAAAGCTTTGGCAAAATTTTCGAATATTTGTTTTTTTTCTTGAGGCACTTCTATAGAATCGAGATGAGTTAGTGCTGTATTATAGAATAAATCCATTTCGTTTAACACAATTTGTTTTATTTTTAGGGCATTAAAGATTTTCGTTACACGTTTTATTTTGGAAGTAGCATCTATGGTTTTTGAAGTTAAACAATAGTCAAGTTCATTTTTTAGTTCATTTTTTGCTAATTCTTTGGCTTTAAGTAATAAATAGGTTTTTTTATTTGCAATAATATCTCCCCCAATTTGCTTTCCAAATTTTTCAGGGTCGCCATATAAATCTAGCATGTCATCCATTAATTGAAAAGCAATACCAAGGTTTTTCCCAAACTCATAGATATGATTTGCATCTGCTGGATTGGCGTTCGCTAAGATAGCTCCCATTTTTAAACTTGCGCCTAAGAGTACAGCAGTTTTGAGTTCAATCATGTTGAGATAATCATCGATTGAAACGTTCTCCAAACGTTCAAAATTCATATCAAATTGTTGTCCTTCACAAACTTCTATTGCAGTTTTATTAAAAAGTTCAAAAATTTCAGGTAAATAATTTGGGTTTGATTTAGCCAAAAATTGAAAGGCATTAACTAACATTACGTCACCAGATAATATCGCAATATTTGAATTCCATTTTTTGTAAACCGTTGGTTTGTTTCTTCTTAGTGGAGCATTGTCCATAATGTCGTCATGAACTAGAGTGAAATTATGAAAAATTTCGATAGCCAAAGCAGCATTAATTGCATCTTCAGATTTTCCTTCAAACAAATCGTTTGCTAACAGAAGTAAAGCTGGACGCAGCCTTTTTCCTCCTAAATCTAATGAGTATTTAATGGGCTGATACAGCTCATGGGGTGGGTTGTTGTAATTAATTTTGGCTAATTCGTGATTGATTAGCTCAGTGTATAGTCCAATTTTTTGCATTTATGAAATGATAAAAGAAGTGTCTTTTAATATTTTTTTAATACCATCTTCTAAGAGAATTAATTTTTTGGTTTTGGTCAATTTTTCCATATTGCTTATGTCTGGATGTCTTCTTGTCATATCTCCTTCTGCTAGTGGTGGTAAAAACTTAAGCTTTGATTTTGAACCAGTTAGTTTAATTATGAGTTTAGCTAAGTCGAGTATGGTAGTTTCAATATTATTGCCAATATTAATTGTTTTGTTTGCACAATCAGCTGAAAATGCAGCAATAAGGCAAGCTTCAACATTATTTTCGACAAAACAAAATGTACGAGTTTGATTGCCTTCACCGTAGATGGTAATATCTTCATTTTTGAGGGCGGCATTAATAAATTTAGATATCACAAAATCTTTACTTTGTTTAGGTCCGTAGGTGTTAAAGAATCTAAAAATTGTGTAATCCAAACCAAATTCTTGTTTATATGATTTAAGAAATGCTTCGCCAACGTTTTTTACAATTGCATAAGGCAATCGTGAGTTTAATGGAGTGGTTTCTTCATGTTGAGGATATTCTACCGGCTCTCCGTATACTTCAGAAGAAGATGAATACATTATACGCTTAACGCCAGTATTTTTTGCCAATTCGAGGATATTTTTAATTCCAGAAATATCATCTAAAACTTTGATTGGATTTTGTAAAGTTCGTTGAACACCTACTAATGCTGCATAATGAAAAACATAGTCGAAAGAAAATGTATGGAATACACTTGTGATTTCTGATATTACGTTTACATCACACTGAATAAATTTGAGGTTGTTAAGAGGACTAGTTGGTATTTTTGCTTTAGAGCCAGTTTGCAAGTTATCTACAACAATTACAAAATTGTTTTTGTCTTTAATTAGAACTTCAACAAGTGAACTTCCAATAAAACCAGCTCCTCCCGTTACTAAAATGGTTGTTTTATTTTTCATTAGTAATATTCATTAAATAAGTTCCGTAACCACTTTTTATGAGTGGTTGAGCTAATTTTTGTAATTGTTTTTTGGAAATTAAACCTTTTCTAAATGCGATTTCTTCAATACAACCTATTTTTAATCCTTGTCTTTCTTCAATAACTTGAACATATTGCCCCGCTTGCATCAGTGATGTATGAGTTCCTGTGTCTAGCCATGCAGTTCCTTTGTCTAAAATACCTACTTCTAGTTGACCTTTTTCTAAATAAATTTTGTTAACATCGGTTATTTCGTATTCACCTCGTTTACTGGGTTTTAATTTTTTTGCTATTTTAACAACGTCATTGTTATAAAAATATAAGCCAGGAACGGCGTAATTGGATTTAGGGTTTTGAGGTTTTTCTTCTATAGAAATCGCCTTTAATTTTTTATCAAATTCAACAACACCATATCTTTCAGGGTCAGAAACGTGATAAGCAAAAACAACGCCCCCTTTTGGGTTAGTTTTCTGAGTCAGTAATTCTTCAAGTCCAGTACCATAAAATATATTGTCGCCTAAAATTAACGCTACATTATCTTTACCAATAAATTTTTCACCAATTACAAAAGCCTGAGCCAAACCATTGGGTATTTCTTGAATGGCATAGCTAAATTTACAACCAAATTGAGTTCCATCGCCTAAAAGTGTTTTAAAACTAGGATTGTCGTGAGGAGTTGTAATAATAAGTATTTCATTTATTCCTGCACTCATTAATACCGACAAAGGATAATAAATCATTGGTTTGTCGTAAATTGGCATTAATTGCTTGCTCACCGCAAGGGTTAATGGGTGTAAACGTGTGCCTGAACCTCCAGCTAAAATTATCCCTTTCATAATTTATTTTTTTAATACGAATAACTTTTATAATTATTCAAGTTATTCTTGTTTATCAATTTGTTTTATTTCAAGATTGTCAATTTCAATGTCTTCTTCTTCGTCATAAATTTCAATTAAAGCTTCTTTTTTAAATGCTTTTGTTGTAACAGCTTTATCAAGTGATAGCAACAAAGAAGGTAAAATTAGTAAATCTGCCAAAATGGCCACAAAAAGTGTAAACGAAACTAAATAGCCTAATGCAATTGTGCCACCAAAACTTGATGCTGTAAATACTCCGAATCCAAATACTAAAACAGTTGATGTATATATCATACTTTTTCCTGTTTCTCTTAAGGCAATTAATACAGCTCGTTTAATGCTTAATTTATGTTTTTTGAGTTCCTCTCGATATTTTGATAAAAAATGAATGGTGTCATCTACACAAATGCCAAAAGCGATACTAAAAATTAAAATTGTGGAAGGTTTTATAGGAATGCCTGCATAACCCATTAGTGCAGCAGTAGTAATTAGAGGGATAATATTGGGTATTAATGAAATAAGAATCATTCTAAATGAAGAAAATAAAGTTGACATAATTGTAGCAATTAGCAAAATTGCCAACGCTAAACTAGTAAATAGATTTTCAACAAGATAATCAGTTCCTTTTAAAAATACTACGCTTGTTCCTGTAACTGTTACTAAATAATCCTTTGGGTCAAAAATAGAGTCGATTTCTGGATAAATTTTTGTTAAAAGAGTATCCATATCTTTTGTTCCAATATCGGCCATTTGAAAACTGATTCGTGTTTTCTGGTTATCCTTGTCAATAAACGATGAGAAATTTTTTTTAGTCGAGTCTTGAGTAATGTATTCTTTTAGTTTATTTAATTCGGAAGGAGGAGGTAAAATATAAAATTTAGGGTTTCCTTTTTTGTATGCTTGATAACTAAATTGAATGGCTTCTACAATGGATAATGGTTTAGAGAATTCTTTATACGCTGAAAGTTCTTTTTGAAGCTTTTTAATTTTATAAAGTGTTTTTGCATTTTCACTAAAAACGCCATTTTTTTTCTTGGTATCTACCACTATTTCAAACGGCATTACTCCGTTGAAATTATCTTCAAAAAAATGCAAATCAGTAACAATGGGGTCATCTTTAGGTAAATCATCAACAATATTACCTGTTGTGGTAATGAGTGAGATACCATAGAAACCAATCGCCACAATTAAAAGTGTTACCAGGTATATTTTTTTACGGTGGAAACTAACTAAATGAACCAAAACTTCCACAACTTTCACCATGGCCTTGTTTTCAAGGTGTTTGGTATGTCTAATTTTAGGTTCTTTTAAAAAACTAAAAATAATTGGAATAAGCAAAATGGATAGAAAAAATACCAATAAAACATCAATAGCGGCAACAACCCCAAATTCAACAAGAATTGCACTTTTTGTAAAAATAAAAGTAGCAAAACCAACTGCAGTTGTTGTATTTGTTAGGAATATTGCGTTTCCAGTTTTTTGAATAACTCTGCTTAAAGCTTTGATTTTATTGCCATGAATTTTGAATTCTGCGTGATAGTTGTTAAGTAAGAAAATACAGTTGGGAATTCCAATAACAATAATTAAAGGCGGAATTAAGCCGGTTAAAATGGTTATTTCATAATTAAATATACCCAATATGCCTAGTGACCAAATAACACCAACGCAAACCACTAAAAGAGAGTATAAGGTGGCCTTAAACGATCTAAAAAACAGGTAGAGTATTAGTGCCGTTAGTAAAATGGATAAGAATAAAAATAGTTTAATTTCTTTAGCAACTTTTGTAGAAGAATTTGCTCTAATGTATGGTAGTCCAGATTTATGTAGTTTATTTCCTGTAGAGGTTTCAAAATCATGAACACACTTATCAATTTCGCTAAACAAACCATTTCGATATTTTGAATCTAAAATCTGTCGGTTAAGTGTTACAGCAATTAACGACGCATTAGTAGCTTCTGAATATAGAAAACCCTCGTAAAAAGGATTGTTTAATAAAACTTCTTTCAATGAATCCACTTCTTGCTGAGTTGTGGGACGTTTTTTTACGAGTTGGTCAAAATCAAATTTTTTGGTAACATCATTTTTAGTTAAGGTGTATGCATTTGCAATAGAAAGTGCTTCCGTAATTCCTTTAACTATTGATTTTTTATGATCCTTTTCGAAAGGAACCCTAATCTTTTTTAGGTTATGGGTTAAATCATACCAAGCATTAAACGTATTGAGCTCAAAAAGCGATTTATTTTTTATTCCAATAACAACAACACTACCATCAATACCAAAAGTGGATTTAAATTTTTCATAATTAATATAGGTGGAATCAGTTTTAGGAAGGATTTGAGCCATTTTATAGCTCATTTTCGCAAATTGAGCAAAATAACTCATTCCCAATGTTATTAAACCAACAATAATCAATATAGCTAGCCTATTTCTGAGAATTATTTTGGATAATTTAAACCACATTTATTTTATCGTTCTGTTTTGGTTGTAATATTAAAAATAAAGAATTAGCTGTTGAAATAAATACAGTATTTCTTTTAGTTGAATTAAGATAGCTAGTTGGTTTCTGTTGGATTTGCCTCTAAATTTGAAATTCTAACCTTCGTAAGGTTATGAATATGCATTACATTGGGTTGATAATCAATTATTGAGGATTGAAACAAGCGATAATTTTCAAAATACCAAAGAGGAATTATAGGTGCTTCATTAATTAAAATTTGTTCAGCAGCCAAATACAATTCATTTCTTTTTACTTCGTCAGTTGTTTTTATAGCTTGCTCGTAATAATTGTCGAATTCTTGGTTTTGAAATCTACAAGTATTTGGAAAAGACGGGTCTTTTAATGATGAAGGAATATTTCCTCCATAGCCAATAGACAAGAAGTTATCTGGCGAAGGATAATCAGCTAACCATGCTGAAATGCCCATACTTCCCTCAGCCATTCTATCTAAGGATAATTTTTCAGCAAAATTTAATGAAACAATTTCGGTGTTAATATTTAGATTAAGCTGTAATTGTTTCTGAATTTCTAATGCTACTCTTAATGTTTGTGGTTCATTTCCACTAATATAAAATTTTATTAATGGCATTTTCTCACCATTTTTAAAACCTGCTTCATCTAACATTTTTTGAGCTTTTTCAACATTGTATTCAATACCTATCACTGATTCAAAATCATAATTTTTAAGAGCGGGAGGAACAACGCCATTTATAGCAGGACCATAAGCTTCTCCATTTAATACTACATCTATCAATTCTGTTTTATCTATGGCTAAGGCTATTGCCTTACGAACTTTTGGGTTGTTAAAAGGCGCTACTTTAGTATTAAATTCTATATAACTTGTAATCAATTCTGGAAACCTTCCTAATACATATTTGGGTGGCTTAGATTCAAAGTCAGAAATTTTATTTTCCACAACATCTTTTATGGATGCTGATGGTAGATCAACAATAATATCCAATACTTTTTTGTTAAATAAATTCAATCGTTCTTGACTCGACGGAACAAAATGAAACCTAACTGCATCTAGATAGGGCAATTGATTTCCTTGTTCATCTTTAATATAATAGGTTGGATTTCGCTTTAAGGTAATAAAATTATGCTCTTTGAAATGTTCGTCAGCAATAAATGGACCAGTTCCCACGGCTATAAACGATTCGTTTTTAAAAGCTTCAAATGGAACAATAGCCAGACTTATTGTAGCTAAGGTTTGTAAAAAAATTGCTGAAGGTCTAGTTAACGTTATCCTAACCGTATAATCGTCGATTATTTTTACCCCTTCTACTTCTTTTATTTCTGATGAATTATAGCAAGCTGAAGCCCCAACTATCTTGTCTTTTAATAAATTATAAGAGTAATTATCGGCAACATTGCATATTCTATTTATTGTTTTTTTTACGTCAGAAGCTTTAAATTCTCGGCCTTTACCACCAGAGAAACATTTGTTATCTTGGAAATGAACGCCTTTTTTTAAGTTAAAAGTATAGATGGTCCCTGAATTATCAATGGTCCAACTTTCAGCCAACATGGGTTCTAAACTTAAATCTTTATCGTTAAATTTTAACAATCCCTCGTAGATTTGTCCCAACACTTGCAAAGAATAGCCGTCAATAACCTTAATCGGGTCTAATAGGGATACTTCTTGATTTAATGCAATGTCTAGAGTATCTCCGTATAGCCCTAGAGTGTTTTTATCTGTCTTGTCTGTTACATTGTTTCCACAAGAAAATAATGATATTATAAGAAGTAGTAAAACACTGTTTAAAAATAATTTCATA
The DNA here is from genome assembly GCA_036171675.1 of Vicingus sp. Classification (GTDB taxonomy): domain Bacteria; phylum Bacteroidota; class Bacteroidia; order Flavobacteriales_E; family Vicingaceae; genus Vicingus. The sequence goes on from JAVHRO010000042.1 coordinate 38,239, forward strand.
ATGTCAATTAAAATAAACAACAAAAGTATGAAATTCGGGTCACCTATAAAAAAACTTTCTCTAAAATTGCAGCTCGCATTAATAGCCTATCCACCTTAATTATTTTGTAAAAAATTAATGAATCATACCCAATTAAGCGTTTTTGTATAATAATAATGGGTAACTTTGTAAGTTAATAACAGAATTGAATTATTTTAATCTATGACATTTTCACACAACTTTCATATTCCAGTGATGGGTATTGGCTATACCGTTGATACCCCTGTAAAAGTTGCTCATTATGGAATTTCCTCTGTGCTCTCAGTTGGTGACGATATGTTGCTTGAAAGACTTAGAGAATTTTATTCTACTAAATTTAACTTTCCATTTACTCCGATTCATAGAGATGAGTTTGACAAAAGAGCGAAAAGAATTACGGCTTATTTAAACCTTGTTAATCAAATTGTTAACGACAAGTTTCAGGAATTAAAAAGTTCCTCGTTTGAAAAAGGCACCGAAATAACAAAATATTTCGAAATGCTTCCTGATTTTTCTACTCTTAAGAAAGAATACTTAATAATGTTGGAAGAGAAAGAAACAGAAGTAAAAGAATCTATTCAAAATTGGTTAAGAGCCAAAATAATTGCTGGGTCAATTGATATTAATATTATGACCAAATTGGATAGAGATAATTTTACTAAAAAAGGAGAACAGTTACCAATTGAGTTTAATGACGCTCATGCTGCGGTGAGAGGGTTTGCTAATAGTTCGCTTAACTCTGGATTGGTGTTATCGGCTGGATTAAATCCTCGTTTATATAGTTATTTAGGAAGTTTTGATGCATTTTTTCCTGACAAAAATGGTGAATTGTCAAAAAGAGTGATATTAAAAGTGAGTGATTATCGTTCTGCATTGGTTCAAGGTAAATTTCTAGCTAAAAAGGGAATCTGGGTTTCGGAATACCGAATAGAATCAGGATTGAATTGTGGCGGTCATGCTTTTGCTACAGATGGTTTCTTGATGGGTCCAATTTTGGAGGAGTTTAAACAAAACAAACATACCTTAATTAACGAAGTTCATCAAGTACTGAATGATGCGCTTGAATCATTAGGCCGGACGAAATTGGATCAACCACTTAAAATGTTGATTACCGCACAAGGTGGGGTAGGTAATCGTACTGAACATAATTTTTTAACGGAGTATTATAATGTTGATAGTGTGGGATGGGGAACACCTTTCTTATTGGTCCCCGAAGCTGTAAATATTGATGCTAATACATTGAATATTTTATCTAAAGCTACCGAAGATGATTTATATTTGAGTGATATTTCACCGATTGGAGTTCCATTTAATTGTGTAGTTGGTAATACAAAAGATCAGGAAAGAGACCAAAATATTGCCGATGGAAAACCAGGAAGTTCTTGCCCAAGCCAGTATTTGAAACTTTATAATAAAGAATTTACAGAACAACCTATTTGCTTAGCATCTAGAGAATATCAAAAATTAAAAATAGCTGAACTAAATTCAAAAAATATTTTGGATAAGGATGAATATCAAAAGCAATATGATAAAATTACTGTAAAATCATGCCTTTGCACAGGATTGGTTATGACTGCTTATACTGAAAATAATATTTTAAAAGGTTCTGACGGTAAAGGAATTTCAGTTTGTCCAGGGCCAAATATGGCTTATTTTTCAAAAAAATCTACCTTATCCGAAATGGTTGATCACATTTATGGTAGAATTAATTTGCTCAACGATACGTATCGACCAAATATGTACATCAAAGAATTAGGAATGTATATTGATTATTTGAACAAAGAATTAGTTAATACCGCAGTTGAAGAAATCAATGAAAGAAAAATAAAATATTTTAAAACATTCAAGGATAATTTGTTGGATGGAATTTCCTACTATAAAACGTTACTGCCTATTCTTGCCGATAATACCCATTGGATTTCGGAGCTAGAAACCTATTTAGCAGAGGTAAATTTAATTCAAATCCCAGTTTTAGTAAATCAAAATTAAATTTTAATTATTTCAAAATGAGTTAGTTATACTTATTTTGTATAAACACTGGAAACATTTTAAATATAAAATGTTTCCAGTGTTTATATTGTTTCCTACTTTTGTGTTATGGAAAATAAAGATCAACTATTATGGGCTATTACCGATATTTTTATGCGGTATGGAGTAAAAAGCCTAACCATGGATGATATTTCTAGCCATCTTGGTATTTCAAAAAAGACACTTTACCTACACGTTACCGATAAAAAAGATTTAGTAAAACAATGTGTAGAGCTGAGTATTGGTGCAGAGCAATGTGTGTTGTCAGACGTTGCTGGTAATAATGGAAATGCAATAGACGAACTTTTTTTAGTGAATAAAAAAATAAGTGAAAAACTACAGCATATCCAACCTGCAGTAATGTTTGATTTACAAAAATACTATCCTGATGCATGGAAAGTAATGGAAAATCATAAGCATTGTTTTATCTACGAAATGATGGTTAATAATATTAATAAAGGCATAAAGGAGGGTTTTTATAGGGATAATGTAAATCCTGAAATTGTGGCCAAAATTTATGTTAATATGGTCGACAAAATGTTTGATCCTGAATTTTTTCCTGTCCATAAATTTTCTTTTGAAATGTTGCATCGCGAAATTGCAAGGTATCATATCAGGGGAATAGCTAGCGAAAAAGGAATTATGTATTTGTCGCAAAAAATAAATAGTGAAAATTTAAATTTTTAGAATGAGAACACTTTTAGTAACGGTTTTATTTGTAATTACTTCGATTGCGTTTGCACAGTCGGATGGTAACTATACATTAAAACAAGCACAAGATTATGCTTTACAAAACAACTATCAGAAAATTAGTGCTGATAAGGATGTTTTAATAGCCAAGAAAAAAGTAATGGAAACAACAGGAATTGGTTTGCCAAGAGTTGATTTTGAGGCCAATTTTCAAAATTTCATTGATTTGCCAGTGAGTTTAATCCCAGCAAAAGTTTTTAATCCTGCAGCTCCTGCCAACCAATATGCAGAAATTAAATTTGGAACGGATTACAATACGGTGGCTAAAATTACGGCAACGCAATTGTTGTTTGATGGTTCTTATATTGTTGGATTACAAGCTTCACGAACCTATAGAAGTTTTGCTGAAAAAAATCTTGAAAAAACGGAGTTAGAAGTAAAAGAAAGTGTTGCTCAAGCCTATTATTTAAGTTTAGTTGCCCAAGAAAATGAGGTAATCCTAAAAAGTGTATCAGCGTCTGTTTCAAAACTTTTTAATGAAACAAGTAAAATTTATCAGGAGGGGTTTATCGAAGAACAAAGTGTTGATCAACTTCAACTGACTTTAAATAACATCAATAATTCATTAACAGAGGCTGCTCGTCAAAAAGAGATTGCATTAAACTTATTAAAGTTTCAAATGGGGTTGGAGTTGTCATCAAATATTATTTTAACAGATAATGTGGAGACTATTTTGTCTGGAATTAGCTCAGAAGATGCACTTTCTAATGAGTTTAAAGTAGAATCAAATATTCAACATCAAATTATTAAGGTAAATGAAGATTTGATGAAACTTAATTTGAGAAAAGAGCGATTTTCTTTTGCTCCATCTATTGTCGCATTTTTTAATCATCAGCAACAAACCATGAGCAATAAATTTGAGGTTTTTGGTGGGGCTACGTGGTACCCATCAACACTTTGGGGAATATCATTAAAATTACCAATAATTGCAGGCGGTATGAGATTAGCTAAAATGGGGCAAGCAAAAATTGAATATGACAAAGCACAAAATATTTCTAAGCAAGTTGATCAAAGTTTAATGCTTCAAGCACAACAGGCTAAATCTAGTTATACATCGTCTTATAGTATTTATTTAAATCAAAAAGAGGGTTTGCGAATTGCTGATAAAATAAACAAACAATCGGTTATTAAATTTACTGAAGGATTGATATCAAGTATAGAACTTACTCAAGCCCAAACACAATATCTTGAAACGGAAGGAAAGTACATAAAATCAATTTTAGATTTGTTTAACTCAACCTCAAATCTAAAAAAAGCATTAGGAATAAATAACTAGTAAATAAATTAATTAGGAACTATGTTTCCCAACTACAAACCACTTAAAATGAAAAATAAAACAACAACTATACAGATGAAAAAAATAATTTTTAGCCTATTAATAATGGGATTATTAACCTCTTGTGGTGGTAATGATAAAAAAGCAAAGCTGGAAAAACTTAAACAAAAAAGTACGGAACTATTAGCAGAAATTAATCAACTTGAAAAAGAGATTGCGCTGAGTGGGGAAAACACAAATTCAAATGTTAAAGTCAAAGATGTTGCTATTGTTAACGTTGCTTATGAATCATTTAAACATTATATTGAAGTTCAAGGTAAAGTGGATGGAGATGAGAATGTGAGTGTAAGTGCCAAAATGGGCGGTGCTGTAGATCGAATTTTAGTGAATGAAGGCGATGAGGTTAGAGAAGGTCAAACTCTTGCAGTGTTGGATGACGCAGTTTTACAACAAGGGCTTGCTGAAGTTAATAATGCTCTAGCTTTTGCAACAGATGTTTACAATAAACAGAAAAATTTATGGGATCAAAAAATTGGTTCTGAAATGCAGTTTTTGTCGGCAAAAAACAATAAAGAAAGTTTAGAGAAAAAAAGAGAAACATTCAATGCACAAATTGAGTTGTCTAAAATAAAATCGCCAATTAATGGTGTTGTAGATGCAGTAGATATTAAAATAGGACAAACATTAATGCCTGGAATGCCAGCCATTAGAGTGGTAAATTTAAATACGTTAAAAGTTAAAGCCGAAATATCTGAAACCTACGCTGCTAAAGTTAGAAAAGGAAACGATGTGGTAATTTACTTTCCTGATTTGGAAAAAGAAATTACCTCTAAAATATTTTATACTTCAAAAGTCATTAACAATGTAACTAGAACATTTAGTGCTGAAGCTAATTTAGATACTCAAAATCCAGATTACCGACCAAATATGATTGTGGTTTTAAAAGTGGTTGACTATCAAAAAGATTCCTCGATTGTAATTCCTTTAAATTATATACAACACTCAGGCACTTCTGCTTATGTTTATGTTGCTACATCTAAAGATGGAAAAAAAGTTGCAATCAGAAAGGATATTAAAGTAGGCCAAATTTATAATGGAAAAGTTGAAATTATTGATGGTTTGGCTGTTAACGACAAATTAATAACTGCTGGATATCAAGATTTAACGGAAAATATTCTAATTAACTATTAAAAAAAGTGATTGTGGAAAAGAAATTTAAAGAGTTTAAACTAACCAGTTGGTCTATCGATAATAAATCGGTTATATATGTGCTTACCATATTTATAACCTTAGCGGGGATTTTATCATACAATAGCATACCAAAAGAGAAATTTCCTGATATTGTTATTCCAACTATCTATGTTAGTACAGTTTACCCTGGTAGCTCACCAAAAGATATCGAGAATCTTGTTACAAAAAATTTAGAAAAACAAATAAAATCAATCTCTGGTGTAAAAAAATTAACCAGTAATTCGGTTCAGGATTTTTCTAACGTTATTGTAGAATTTAATACTACGGTTGAGGTATCGGTTGCAAAGCAAAAAGTTAAAGATGCGGTAGATAAAGCTAAAAAAGATTTACCCAAAGATTTGCCTGCAGATCCAAGTGTTATGGAGGTTGAATTTTCTGAAATGCCCATTATGTTTGTCAATATTTCTGGTGATTATGAATTGAGTCAACTTAAAAAATATGCTGACGATTTACAAGATAAAATTGAATCATTGCCAGAAATTACTAGAGCCGATATGGTAGGAGCACTAGAACGGGAGATTCAAATTAATGTAGATATGTATCGAATGCATGCAGCAAAACTTTCCATGTCTGATATTGAACGAGCCATTGCTTCTGAAAATTTAATTATTTCAGGTGGTAATGTTGATATGGACGAGATGTCTAGGTCTATAAGTGTATCTGGCGAGTTTAGCAATATAGAAAGCATTCAAAATATTCTTATTAATTCAATGTCTGGAGCTCCAGTTTATTTAAAAGATGTTGCTGATGTAAATGACGGCTTTTTAGAGCAAGAAAGTTATGGTCATCTTGATAATAAAAAGGTAATTACGTTAAATATCATTAAAAGAGGCGGCGAAAATTTGATTGATGCTTCAGATAAAATCAATGAAATAATAACCGAGATGAAAAAAACATCCCTGCCAAAAGATTTAGTAGTTAAAATCACTGGAGACCAATCGTCACAAACTCGTACTACTTTACACGATTTAATAAATACCATCATCATAGGTTTTATTTTGGTTACCATTATCCTAATGTTTTTTATGGGAGCTACCAACGCCATATTTGTAGGTTTGTCAGTGCCCCTATCGATGTTTATTGCATTTTTAATTTTGCCCGGTATCGGATTTACCATGAATATGATTGTGTTATTTGCCTTCCTTCTTGGTTTAGGAATTGTGGTAGACGATGCCGTCGTCGTGATTGAAAATACCCATCGAATATTCGATAATGGTAAAAAAAATATTATTACTGCAGCTAAACAGGCTGCCGGAGAGGTGTTTATGCCCGTTTTATCTGGAACAATAACAACATTAGCTCCATTTATTCCACTAGCATTTTGGGGAGGAACCATCGGTAAGTTTATGCACTTTATGCCGGTAACTATGATTATTACGTTAAGTGCCTCACTAGTGGTTGCCTATATTATTAACCCGGTTTTTGCGGTTAATTTTATGAAACCTCATAATGAAGATCATACTGCTAAAAAGAGTCATAAAGGACTTATGATTGCTGCGGTTGTTATGATTATGATTGCAGTATTATTTTATATTTCTGGATTTTTTGGAATGGGAAATTTTACCATTTTAATGTTGTTAATTTATACTCTTTACAATTTGTTTATTCAAAAAATGATTGTAAAGTTTCAAGAAAATGTATGGCCTGCTGTTCAACATTTTTATGCTCGTTTTTTAAATTGGGCACTTAACCGTCCATTAAAAGTGGTAGGTTTTACCATTTTATTGTTGGTAGGGTCTGTAATGTTAACAGCAATTAGAAACCCTAAAGTGGTGTTTTTTCCAAAAGGAGACCCCAATTTCATCTATGTTTATGCTAAATTACCAGTAGGCACAAAAGCATCAACAACCGACTCTATTTCGAAAATTATTGAAGAAAGAGTTTATAAGGTGATTGGTCAAAATAATCCAATTGTGGAATCAGTAATAACCAATGTTGCTATTGGTGCATCAGAAAATAGAGACGATCGTGGTAAATATTCTAACAAAGCAAAAGTTGGTGTTGCTTTTGTTGAATACGGCTTAAGAAATGGCGTGTCAACTGCTAAATACTTGGATGAAATAAGACAAGCTGTTAAAGGCATTCCTGGTGTGGAACTATCGGTTGATCAAGAACAAAATGGTCCACCAACTGACAAACCAATTAACATTGAAATAAGTGGTGATAATTTTGAAGATTTAATTGCTACCTCAATTTCTTTGAAAAAAACGTTGGATTCACTTCAAGTTCCTGGTGTGGAAGAATTAAAATCCGATTTACAATTGGATAAACCTGAAATAAAAATTAATATAGATAGAGAGCGAGCTAATAGAGAAGGAATTTCAACTGGACAAATAGGTATGGAGCTTAGAAGTGCCGTGTACGGTAAAGAGATATCTCGATTTAAAGATGATAAGGAAGACTTTCCAATTATGTTGCGATATGAAAAATCACAACGAAACAATATTGAGGAATTACAAAACCTAAAAATTACCTATCGTGATATGGTAATGGGTGGAGCTATACGTCAAGTGCCTTTGTCTGCTTTTGCTAAGATTGAATATACGACTACGTATGGTGGTATTAAAAGGAAAAATCAGAAGCGTGTTATTACACTTTCATCCAATGTGCTTACTGGATTTAATGCGAACACCGTAAATGCTTCGCTATTATCTGTAGTTACTAATTTCCCTTCTCCTAATGGTACATCAATTCAACTTACAGGAGAAAAAGAAGAGCAAAAAGAAGCCGCTGCTTTTATGGGAAGAGCATTAATGATTTCTGTATTTATTATTCTGCTAATTTTAATCATCCAATTTAATTCAATTAGTAAAACGTTAATTATTCTTTCTGAAATAATCTTAAGTGTAATAGGAGTGCTGCTTGGGTTAGCAATATTTAATATGGATATTTCTGTTGTAATGACTGGAATTGGTATTGTCGCCTTGGCAGGAATAGTCGTCCGGAATGGAATATTATTGGTAGAATTTACAGACAATTTGGTGGAAAAAGGACTGTCAATCAGAGAAGCCGTTGTTGAGGGAGGTCGTATAAGGATGACCCCAGTTATTCTAACTGCAACTGCTACTATTTTAGGAATGCTTCCATTGGCTGTTGGTTTTAATATCGATTTTGTAACCATGTTTACCGAATTAAATCCTAAAATTTACTTTGGTGGTGATTCTGTTGCTTTCTGGGGACCTCTATCATGGACCATCATATTTGGATTAAGTTTTGCTACTTTTATAACATTAATTTTAGTCCCAGTGATGTATTTGATAGCATTTAAAGCAAAAGAAAAATCCAAAAAAATTATTTCTAAAGCTAGGAGAAAGCCAGCGTTATTATAGGAGAAATGAATTTTAGAATTGTATTAATAACTTGTTTTATGTTGAGCCTTGCATTTTGCAAGGCTCAATCCAGTTTACAGAAGGGAATTGAATTTTTTGATAAGCGTGCTGATAATCACAATGAGCTTAAAGTAGATTCTGTGAATATTAATAAGGCTATTTTATATTTAGAAAAAGCATTAATTGATGATGAAGATAAAGAAAATGCTTTCAATTATTTATTGTTTAGCTATTATTTTAAAGCATCTTTTGTCGATAGAAATAAATTAGTTCAAAAAAACACGTATTTAAAAGGAAAAAAATTAGGTGAAAATGCTATCAAACACTACCCTCAGAATCCTAAAATTTTGATGTGGTATATAGCTAATTTTAGTAAATACGGTGAGGCAATAGGGATAACGAGTGCGGTAAAAAATGGACTAGCTGAAAAGATTAAATACTATGTAGAAAAATTGATAAAAATCGACCCAAAATACGATGATGGTGCAGGCTATAAAATATTTGGTGTAATTAATTATAAAGTCCCATATATTCCATTGTTTTTAACATGGCCATCGCATAAAAATGCCGAAATTTATCTAAAAAAGGCACTTTCGGTTAATAATAAATCTATTTCTAATTTATATTATTACGCTGAGTTTTTGAGTGAAGAAAAAAGATTTGCTGAAGCTAAAATTATTTTAAAAATGGTTACACAATCAACACCTAGAAAATCATATTTTATCGAAGATTTATATGATATTACTCAAGCAAAAAAATTGCTGAAAAAAATTGGTGATTGATACGTATTTAAACCTTGTAACTTTTAAACCAACTTAAAAGTTTCATTTGAATAACACCAAAAATGGCTTCTTTAAATATGCCACCACTCATTTTTGAAGAGCCTTGCTGGCGATCTGTAAAAATAATTGGTATTTCAATTACCTTAAATCCTAGTTTAATTGTAGCAAATTTCATTTCAATTTGAAAAGCATATCCTTTAAATTTGATTTTGCTTAAATCTATTGCTTCAAGTACTTTTCGAGTATAGCATTTAAATCCAGATGTGGTATCTCGAATTTCCATGCCAGTAATAATTCGAACGTAAGCTGAGGCGTAGTATGACATTAATATTCTTCCCATTGGCCAATTCACCACATTAACGCCTTTAATATAGCGAGAACCAATAGCTAAATCAGCACCATTTACAGCACATGCTTGGTACAATTTAAGTAAATCGTCAGGGTTGTGAGAAAAATCGCAATCCATTTCAAAAGTATACTGGTAATGATGTGTTAACGACCATTTAAAACCATGAATATACGCAGTTCCTAGACCTAATTTTCCTTTGCGTTCTTCAATAAATAATTGGTTTGGAAATTCAATTTGTATTTTTTTTACAATTTGCGCAGTTCCATCGGGTGAACCATCATCAATTATCAAGACATCAAAATCTTTTGACAACGAGAAAACCTTTCGAATCATTGCTTCTACGTTCTCCTTTTCGTTGTAGGTAGGTATTATTACTATCGAGTCTGACATCCTTAATAAAGTTGTTGTAAAGATATTAAAATCATCAATAGTATATTCGTTCGATTTAAATTCTTAACGTATTTATGAATTTTTAACTAATGAATTATATAAAAAAAGAAGCTGCAATTTTACTTGCAGCTTCTTTTTTTAAACACTTATGAAACTAAACTATTTTGATACAACAAATTTGTTGTTTGTAATAATTTTACCATCACTGTTTGAAATAGTATAGAAATAAATTCCATTGTTAAACATAGAGGTATTCACTTTTAATTTATTGGTAACTGTTGAGTTATTGATAATTGTTTTACCTGTAACATCAATAATTCTAACAGCGAAGTTTGAATTATTTAATTCAAAATTTAATTGATTTTGAACTGGGTTTGGATAAACTGAAACTTTGTAGTTATCGAATTCTTCGATAGAAGTAGCTAATATTACATCAGCGGCATTTCTAGGTAATATTTTAAAAGTACTAAATGAATAATCCATTACACCGGTAACATCATAATGAACATTTACTGTTGGACCAAATGCAAACATTTTATCATCAGCAACTAAAGCTCCAGACCCATCATTAATGGTCCATTCTTTATTTGGAGTACTAGCAAGAGTATCGGAAGTACAAGTTGCATTTACAACTTTAACTAAAACACCTTCATATTGTTCATTATTTGCTGCAATTGTAGATATTGAAGAAGGTGTTGGTAATGTTCCACCAGGAACTGCATTATATACAGTTACGCCACTTATTTCGGTAAAGTTAAAATATTCTGAAACCGTACCTGTAATTGTTACCACATCACCATTGGTTGGAATATGGGTGTAATCTAAAACAAAAATACCATTCCATGGACCATTTCCATCTTGTAAATAGTAACCGTTGTATTGAACAGCTGTTACAACTCCACTAGTTGAAACAAGTTCAGAATTATGAGGTGAATCGTAAGGAGGAGTAGTGGTATATTGTATTTGATTAATCGTGTATGGTGTTGAAACTGGAGGAGCAGCGGCGGTTACTACAACTGAATCTACAAAAATACCATTTACATCAGTACTTCTTATCGAAAGTATAAATTGGGCGCTATCACAAGGTGTTGGTAAAGTTACGGTTTGTGCTATCATTGTTTGAGAAGCTGAAACAGTAACATAAGCGTTGTAAGAACCGTATGATGAGCCTGTAACATTATAAAAATTTGTTCTAATATCGCCAGCAGCACCAGAAACCCAAAATTTTATTTCATAAGTTCCGCCAGAAGTTACAGCAACCGTTTTTGTAGAAAATCTTTTGTGAGTGGCTGTGGTGTTTTTTAATGCGGCCATGCTTGTCCCGAAGTTAGCTCCAGTTGATATTTGGACAATATTAGCTGCAGTTAGACTAGTTGTACTTCCCATCCAGTCAGTAGGCAAGCCACCAGACCATGAGCTTAAATTGCTTTGAAAAACTTGAGCATTGGCTATTGATCCAGTAACCAATAATCCGATAAATAAATTGTAAATTTTTTTCATGATTTTTTAGTTTTAAAAGTTTGTATAAAGGTACTATTTTTTTATTTCAATATTTTGATATCATCAATTTCCCATGTACTTCCATCCGTATTTGAACCAGTATATTTAAATGCAATATAAACCTTAGGCTGCATATATGCAGATAAATCAATTGTTCCAGAATTTGCCCAAACAAATGAACCAATTGACCAAGTAGCCATTGAACTAATATCAGTCCACGTAGCGGTAGAAGGTGCACTTGTTCCATCATAATCGGTAGAAATCATTAGCTTTAATGGTGTTCCAGTATATTTCCATGCATTTCTAAATTCTAAACTAGGTGAGGTTCCAGAACTAAAATTATTACTTGGAGAAATTAACCATGCTTCAGAAGCAAAGTTACTAGGAGCAACATAGTTTTGTATTTGAGCATAAGAGCCTCCTATGGTACCAATTACCCAATTAGCAGTTCCAGTTACCACTTGTGTGGTCCATCCTCCTGAAGTAATACTTGCATCATTAAAATCTTTTACTGCTACTATTGGCACCACTCCATTTAACGTTAATTCATTTGGGTTTCTGATTATTAATTGTAAACCAGTGTTATATTGTGCAACAATACCAATAAAACTTCCATGACCATTGGGTAATGTGTCTTTCGCGAAATTTGCATAACCACTGGTTCTAACATCCATGGTATCACCACTAATATTTTGAATACCCCAACTTAAGTCAACTTGGTTTACTCCATCAGCGTAAGTGCGTCCTTTATTTCTCTGTTTAAAATGTACACCGTCGAGTTGTATTAATTTTCCTTGATAGAATTCCTTATTTGCATTCAAACTCGCAATAGTTACAATTTCAGGAGTTCTGTATTGTTGAGTTTTTATTATTACAACATTATTATCAGCATGAAGAGAGTCGATTTGCAACATTTGGTTGTATTTATAAATTTTGGCTCCTTTTAAATTTACGCGAATAGAATCACCAATATATAAGCCTGAGGTCGATGTGAATCGTAAATATAAAGCACCAGTTACATCTTGCATGTACGATTCTTTATATAAATTTCCATTCGTCTCATCGGCTGTAACTACTCCATAAACAGAAATGTCTTGATTAACTCTAACAATTTCACCAGGAACATATAATGCCCGAACCTGTTCAATGGTCATTACTGTACCAACTGGAACTGTTTTTACCGTAGGATCTTTATATTCTTTTGAACAAGATATGAGTGAAATTATGCTAATTGCAAGTAATCCAGTAGTATATTTTAAATTTTTCATAAGTTCTATTTTATAAATCTTTAATCATAATATCATCTAACTCCCAAGTGCTTCCATCTACAGAAGTTCCCACATATTTATAAGCAAATCGAACTCCAGATTGCTTGTAAGCTGATAAATCTATGTTGCCAGAAGAAGTCCAAGCAAATAAACCAGCAGACCATAATGAAGAACTAGTAATATCTGTCCAAGTAGTGGTAGTTACGCTTCCTGTGTAGTTAGTTGTTATCATTAATTTTAGGGGTGTTCCAGTGTATTTCCAAGCATTGTTAAATGTTAAATATGGAGCATTAGCAGTAGTTAAATCTAATGATGGAGAAACTAACCAAACTTCCGATGCAGTATTCACACCACTATAATTTGAAATTTGAGCATAAGTTCCACCGCCCATCGTTCCAATGGTCCAATTATAAGTTCCAGATACAACTTGATTTATCCATCCACCTGAAGTAATACTTTGGTCATCAAAATTTTTGGATGCAATAATAATAGGACAAGGTGCGCAGTTATTTTTTCTTGCTCCTGTTAGTTTTAAATCATCTAATTTTCTAATGGTTAATTGTATGGTAGTCATATATTGAGAAACTAATGCAACAAAAGAGCCTTTTCCTTGTTGAATAGGAGCTCCTGCAAAACTTGAATACCCACTTGTTCTTACAATAATTGAATGTCCAGATGTATCAGTTAAGGTCCTGTTTACATTTGATTGAGAAACAGGGTCTCCATAAGTGTTGCAAATATCACTACACGAGAATTCTACATCATTAAGCTGTACTAATTGACCTTGATAAGGACAATAGATACCGCTATAAACAGTAAGATCTGTAATACTAACTACTTTTGGGCTAAGAGGAGTTCCATTTTCTTGTTTAACAAGGTTAACAGTAGGATCTACATTAGCCAATTGTATCATGTTTTTGTAATTAGAGATAAGTGTTCCTTTTAGAGA
>JAVHRO010000043.1:0-19258 GCA_036171675.1 Vicingus sp.
CTTTTTACTTGCAACTCTTTTCTCAAAAGTTGCATTTACTAATTGAATTTACATGTCATTATATTAACGGTTGTTAATTAGGAATTCAAGGTTAAAAATGATGATTTTATGAAAAAATGCCGTTTGCTGTCCATTAGTTAACTCAAATTACTAAAGTTAATTGAGTATTTTATAGAAAAATTACTAATTTAGTATCATGAGACGTTCGGCAAAATTAATTCTAGTTATCCTAGCAATAGGCTTTTTCGCATCATGTACTAAAGATGAAAATACAAATACAAACCCTACCCCATCCAATCCTTCTGACCCAAGGAGTGCATTAGTTGGAACTTGGGTTTGTAATGAACAATCGCAAAGCTTTGGTACCACTACCTATTCAGTTGACTTAGGTATTCACAGCAGTATTACGAACCGAATTATTGTAAGTAATTTTTATAATTTCGGATTTGCTGAAAGTATTGCTCAAATGGAACTTAGTGGAAATAACATTACCATTTTTGAACAAACTTTATCAACAGGATTTACTATTTTAGGAACTGGAACATTAGTAAATAATTCCACCATAAATTTATCCTACACTACCGACGATGGCTCTGGAATTGACAATGTTACTTCGGTTTACACCAAAAATTAATCTACTTTTATTTTTTTGAAAAGTCTTACTAACGCAGCTTCGCACCAAACTCATTGGTAAAGCTTCGAATCAGTTTTTCGATAATTTTATCTACTTGAATATCCGTTAGTGTTTTTTCTTGATCTTGAAAAACAAAGCTGAGCGCATACGATTTTTTCCCAGGTTCTAAATTTTTCCCTTCATACACATCAAACAAGTTGACTTCTTTTAACAATTTTCGTTCTTGCTTATTGGCTAATTGTTCTAAATCAACATACTTAATTGACTGATCTACCAAAAGTGCTAAATCGCGACGAACAGAAGGAAATCTAGGTATCTCTTGATATTGAACTTTGGTCTTTGCTGCTAATTTTACCAAACCATCTATATTCATTTGTGCAAAATAAACATCGTTGGTAATGCTAAATTGTTTTTGAGTTTTTGCGCTAACTTTACCCATTCTAACCAACTCTTTTTCGTTAAAGGAATACAGTAGTTCATAGTCAAAAGTACGGTCAACATTTTCTAAAACTGTTGAACTATAATTAATTAAGCCAAACTTAGTAAGCACCGTTTGAACAAACCCTTTTAATTGAAAAAAATCGGTACTTGTATTATTAGCATTCCAATTCTCATCGAATATATTACCTGAAATAATAAAGCTCAAGCAAGTTGATTCGTGATACTTATTCTCTTGTTTAAAATAAGTTTTTCCGAATTCAAACAACTTCAAATCGGAAGACTTCCTGTTTTGATTGTAAACTACTGTTTCTAAAGCACTAAATAATAAATTTTGTCGCAACACATCTAATTCGGTACTCAGTGGATTTAATAAACGAACAAGTGATGATTGATTTTGATAATACGATGATTTGGTTAATGAGTTCGTCAATATTTCATTAAAACCTTGACTTATTAAAAGATTGCTTATGGTATTTATCACCTTATCCTTATCAGGAAACTGACGATAAACCAATGCAGCACTCATCAATTCAGGAAGTTGAATGTTGTTATACCCATAAATTCTTAATATTTCTTCAATTACATCAATTTCTCGCTGAACATCTACTTTAAATGGAGGAATTGAAAGAGTCAAACCCTGTTCATTTTCACTCACAATCGTAATTTCAAGAGAACCAAGCATTTTTTTAATGAGCGAATGTTCAATTTTTTGTCCAATAATTTTATCACAATTAGAATAGGACAATTCCACTTTAAAAGGTAAAATTGGAGTTGGATAAACATCAACAATTTCTGATGAAATTTTGCCACCTGTAATTTCTTTTAATAATAACGCAGCTCTTTTTAATGCATAAACCGTAATGTTGGGGTCAGCACCTCTTTCATAACGAAAAGAAGCATCGGTATTAAGTCCATGAAACTTTGCCGTTTTTCTAATTGACACTGAATTAAAATATGCACTTTCTAAAAATATATTTTTTGTTGTAGCCGAAACTCCCGATTTTAGTCCACCAAATACACCAGCAATACACATAGGTTCTTGCTCGTTACAAATCATTAAATCATTCGCAGAAAGTGTTCTTTCTTTTTCATCGAGTGTATAAAATTTTGTAGCGTCATTTACGGTTTTCACCATCACTTTTTTACCCACAATTTTATCTGCATCGAAAGCATGTAAAGGCTGTCCAGTTTCGTGTAATACAAAATTAGTAACATCAACCACATTGTTAATGGGGTTTAGACCAATTGCCTTTAAGTTGTTTTTTAACCAATCGGGGGATTCTTTTACCTCAATTCCTGATAAAGTTAAAGCAGAATAACGTGGGCATTTTTCTGAATCATCAACAACAACCGAAATTGATAAGCTCGTATTATCAACTTTAAATGAATTTACGTCAGGTTTAGAAATGGTACAATTGTTCGAAATATTAATTGCTGCAGCCAAATCTCGAGCCACACCAATGTGGCTTGTTGCATCGGCTCTATTTGGCGTTAGCCCTATTTCAAAAACGTAATCATCTTCAATATTGAAATAAGTTTTAGCAGGCGTTCCAACTTTCGCATTTATATCCAACACCATAATTCCTTCATGCGAAGTTCCTAAACCAATTTCATCTTCGGCACAAATCATTCCCTCAGATAATTCGCCTCTAATTTTCGATTTTTTAATCTCAAAACTGTCATCACCACTGTATAATTTAGTTCCAACAGTGGCTACCACTACTTTTTGAGCGACATCTACGTTTGCCGCTCCACACACAATTTGCAAAGGAATTTCGCCACCTACATTCACGGTAGTAATATTTAATCTGTCTGCATCTGGATGTTTAGTTTTGGATAACACTTCTCCAATTACTAACCCTTCCAATCCACCTTTTACTGTTTGAATCTTCTCATATCCTTCTACTTCCAAACCAGTATCGGTAAGAAGTTTTGCCACTTCGTGAGGTTCTAAATCTGTTTTTATATAGTTCTTGAGCCAGTTGTAAGAAATTTTCATTGTATTTGAAATTTTGGATTCAAAAGTAATAATTTAAGGTTTAACGATAATAATTTTTTGTTTGAGTAAAGCGAAGAATTGATTATTCTATTCATTAATGATTTTTGGTGTTGGCTTTTTGGCTTTTCTAGCCTTCTTTTCAGCATCTTCATGAAAGAAATAACGTAAATCCACGGTAATATAATTTCCTGAAAGAAAAAATTCAACTTTCTCATCTCTTTTGTTGCCATTGTACCAAATCATTTCTTTCGACATATTTGAAAATGGTCGATGATAGGACCCACCAAAATAAATATAACCGCTTTTGTCGGTTCGATATTCCCAACCAATATTGGCAATTAAACTGGTACGAAGCCAATTATACATTAACACATCATTCTGAAAATTGTCGCTATACGTATATAAATTTGAAGGATACGCATCTAAAGCCACTCCACCCGAAACATTCATATAAATTTTTTCACTTAATCGGATGTACACCAACAACGAAACTGGAATTTCGTAACTCACCAATTTGAATGTTGATTTATCATTTAAATCAAACAACGGGTCTGTAATCGTTAATTCGTACTTTCTCGTCAAATAGTTAATCCCCGATTCAAACGATAAGGTTTTGGTTAATCCCTTACGAATTACCATTCCAAAACTTAAACCAAGTTGCGGATTAATTGAAAAGCCAATATTATTTTGAGTAATTTCTTGCTTTCCAGTATTTAATAATCCTATAGGAATAATTGGCTTAAATTGAATGCCAAAAGTAGTTACCCGCTCTTGAGCATCTAAATTGAGTATCCAAAGCGAAAACAGACAAAAAAACGTAAGTTTATTTCTCATACCAAATTATTCTTTTACAAAATTAAACTTTTGTGGAGATTTAATTTGTGAAATATAAAAAACGCCTATTAATCTTTCCTATTGTAGATTTTTTATTAATTTTATGTTGCTTATCATAAAAAAATATTCCATGAACCAGATACTCAAAACTAACTTTTTAGTTATTATAATGCTTGTTTTTATTAGTGAAGTAGAAGCACAAAATTATAACACCTATTATGGCGGTATTGTTGCAAATTGTAAATACGATAGTGTTAACAATAAAATTGCTCAATTTGAAAGTTATGGTTTAAAAAACCCTGGTTCAGCGGCAAACATAAATGCATTAAATTGGTTAAAAAACAACTACATTTCATACGGTTATTCCGATATTGTTATTGATACATTTAGTTATTCAGGAGGTAGTGCATACAATTTAATTGTAACCAAAACTGGTTCATTATATCCTAACACTTTTGTTATTGTTGATGGTCATTATGATACAAAAACTGGTCCAGGAGCCAACGACAACGGAAGCGGAATTAGTATTATTTTAGAGGTTGCCAGATTACTGAAAAATGTAAACACCAAATACTCTATAAAATTTATCAACTTTAGTGCAGAAGAATTGGGCTTAGTGGGAAGTTCCGCTTATGTAAATAATGTGGTTGGTCCTCAAAATTTGGATATTAAAGTATTGTTAAACATCGACGAGGTTGGAGGCATAAATGGGCAAGTAAACAATACCATAGTTTGTGAGAGAGATGAATCTAACCCTAGTGCAAATAATGTTGCATCAGCTAATTATACCGACACCTTAGCGAGATGTGTTCAGTTATATTCTAATCTTTTTACACAAATCTCATATGCCTATGCGTCAGATTACATGCCTTTTCAGAGCCAAGGAGAAATTATTACAGGTTTATTTGAATCCAATCAATCGCCATATCCCCATACTGTTAACGATGTTATGGCCAACATGGATGTAAACTATGTTTATGAAATAGCTAAGGCTAGCATTGGTGCCACACTATATTTTGCTGAAGCCATTGACCCAACTGGTATAAATGAAATTTCAGATAATACGTTAATTGTTTATCCTAATCCAGCAAATGATTTGCTAAAAATTGATTTAGGTGACTTTATAGTTAATAACACCAACCTTAAATTAATTGATGTTTTGGGAAATGAACTACTTATAAAGCATAATATTAATGCAAGGGAGCAAATAGATATTAGCCAATTAAATGCTGGAATTTATTTCGTGGCTATTGAAAACGAAAATTCTAAATTGATAAAGAAAATTGTTGTTGAATAATAAATTATCCTTTTCATCAATTTAATTATACTTCACCCCCTTTTTATCAATGCCATTTTTCAAAAGCTCATTTCGCTTAGCTCATTTTCTTTAGAATCGGAATCCCATTTGTAGTTCTAAATTTATTTAAGACAACTAGGGTTTACTTTCAGAATGCCCTTCTTAAATTAATTTAAAAATGACGCAGCCTTTGCAATTGCAGCATCTATACCATTCAAATTATTTCCTCCTGCTGTTGCATAAAATGGTTGGCCACCTCCTCCTCCTTGCATTTCTTTTGCAGCTTCTTTAATTATATTTCCAGCATGTAAGTTTTTGTCTTTCAATAAATTGTCCGACAACGCAATAGTTAGATTAGGCTTATTATTAATTTCGGCCCCTAGCACCAAAAATAAATCATCTACACTAGCTTTTAATTGAAAAGCCAAATCTTTTATTGACGCAGCATCGTTTAGCTGTATTTTTTGAGCAATAACATTAACGCCGTTAATTACCTTAATTTTTCCAAGGAGCTGTTCTTTTATAATTTTTACTTGCAATTTTGCTTGGTCTTCCTCACGTTTTTGCAATTGTCTTTTAGAGGCATTTAATCCATCAATAACCGCATTGTCAATTTTTATTTTGGTAAAATCTGCGATAGCATTGTTAATGGCTTCTATTTCGGAAATAGCTATTTTATTTTCTTCAAAATGTATTTCACTGTCAGATGAAATCAATCTAAATTGATTCAAAAGATCATTTTCTGTATTTTTTATTTTCTCAAGTAATTCTTCTGAAATTAACCCACCAATAATCGCCTTATGTTTTAAAATTATTTCAATCTTATTTTTTAACCATAATCCTGCTCCATTGTTAGTTAAGCCTTCAATTCTACGAATTCCCGCTGCAACAGAGCCTTCCGATTTTATTTTAAACAATCCTATTTCTCTAGTACTTTGCACATGAATTCCACCACACAATTCTTTAGAATCTCCGAATTGAATCATACGAACCACATCACCATACTTTTCACCGAAAAGCATCATCGCACCTTTTTCTTGTGCCTCAGTAATTGGAATTGCTCGGTGTTCTTGCAATTTAAAATTTTCTAGAATTCTAAGATTTACAATTTCCTCAATTTTGTTTAATTGATTGTCGCTTACTTTTTCAAAATGTGAAAAGTCGAAACGTAAATAGGCTGAATTTACCAATGAGCCTCTTTGTTCAACATGAGTTCCTAGAACTTCACGCAGTGCTTGGTGCAATAAGTGGGTTGCTGAGTGGTTACTAGCAGTTAATTTTCTTATGGGACTCACTTGAGCATTAAATTGGGCATTCATATTTTTTGGCAACTCTTGAGCAAAATGAATAATTAAATTATTCTCCTTTTTAGTGTCAACAATTTCAATCTTTTCGCTCTCATTTTGAATAAATCCAGTATCACCAACCTGACCTCCACCTTCGGGATAAAAAGGTGTTAAGTTAAAAACCAGTTGAAATAATTCCTCTCCTTTCGATTTTACTTTTCTATATTTAATAATATTGATATCCGTTTCGGTATGATCATAACCAACAAATTCTTCGACATCATCCTCTTTAATTTGAACCCAATCACCAGCATCAATTTTACCAGCGGCTCTAGAGCGTTCCTTTTGCTTTAACAATTCTTCAGAAAAGCCAGACATATCAATACGGAAATGAGCTTCTGCAGCCATTAATTCAGTTAAATCGATGGGGAATCCAAACGTATCATATAATTCGAAAGCAAATTTACCATCTACCATCTTTTCGTCAACCGATGCTATATAATTCTCGAACCGCTGAATACCCTTTTCTAATGTTCTTAAAAACGATTCTTCTTCTTCTTTAATAACTTTTTCAATCAATTCTTGTTGCGATTTAAGTTCGGGGAAGAAATCGCCCATTTGATTTACCAACACAGGCACCAATTGATGAATAAATGCATTTTTTTGATTTAAAAAGCTATAGCCATAACGAATTGCTCTTCTCAGTATTCTACGAATAACGTATCCTGCACCAGTATTAGAAGGCAACTGTCCATCAGCTATAGAAAACGAAACCGCACGAAGGTGGTCACTAATAACTCGAATGGCAACATCTTGTTTAGTCGTTGAAAAATGATACTCTACACCAGTTATTTCCTCAATTTTTTTAATAAATGGAGAAAATACATCTGTATCGTAATTCGATTTTTTACCTTGAAGTACCATGGCTAAACGTTCAAAGCCCATTCCTGTATCGACATGTTGAGCCGGAAGTTTTTTCAATTCACCAGAAGCCAGTCGGTTAAATTCCATAAACACCAAATTCCAAATCTCAATTACCTGAGGATGGTCGTTATTTACCAAATCTCTTCCAGGAATTTTAGCTATTTCTTCATCCGAACGAATATCAACATGGATTTCAGAACAAGGACCACAAGGCCCAGTATCTCCCATTTCCCAAAAGTTATCTTTTTTATTGCACTTTAATATTTTATCTTCTGTTAATCCATTTTTTAACAATAGATTTTTCCATAAGTTAAATGCCTCTTCATCCCATGGTGTTCCATCAATTTCATCACCACCAAAAACGGTAAAATAAAGTTTGTTTTTATCAATCTTATATACATCAACCAATAATTCCCACGCCCATTCTATTGCATTTTTTTTGAAATAATCACCAAAACTCCAGTTACCCAACATCTCAAACATGGTATGGTGATAAGTGTCAACACCAACTTCCTCTAAATCATTATGTTTTCCAGAAACACGTAAGCACTTTTGAGTATCGGCTATACGAGAAAATTTAATCTCGGCATTTCCTAAAAACAAGTCTTTAAACTGATTCATACCGGCATTAGTAAACATCAGCGTAGGATCGTTTTTCACTACCATAGGTGCTGAGGAAGCAATATAATGTTGTTTTTGTTTAAAAAATTCCAGAAAAATTGTTCGAATATTTTTTGATAACATGCTCGTTAATATTTGTTAAATAACCATTAATGGCAAATTCTGTATTTTCTTTTATTAAGAAAAATCATTAAATTAGCGTCCAAAATTAACATAATTCTTAACATGACTAAAGTTAAGTACCGATATAATTCACATACTTTGAACTACGATAAAATTGAAGTAAAATTCAAACATCGTTTGCAAAGGGTATTGTGGTTTTTGGGTACAGGGCTTGTTATTGCGGTAATTATGTATGGTATTGCCTATACTTATATTGATTCGCCTAAAGAAAAACAATTAAAACAAACGAATGCTTTACTAGAATCGCAATACGAAATTTTAAATAAAAAACTCGATCAGATAAATTTAGTTTTATCTGATGTTCAACATCGTGATGACAATATTTATCGAGTAATTTTTGAAGCAGAACCTATACCGAATGAAATTAGACAGGCAGGTTTTGGTGGCGTTAACCGATATGAGGAATTAGAAAGTTACAATAATTCTGAACTTATTGTTGAGGCTGCAAAAAAAATTGATAAACTATCAAAACAGCTTTATATCCAATCCAAATCATTTGACGAAGTTTTTCAAATGGCAAAAAAGAAAGAAGATATGATGGCTTCAATCCCTGCCATACAACCTATACATAATAAAGATTTAACTCGAATGGCAAGTGGTTTCGGGATGAGAATGCATCCTATTTTAAAATATTTAAAATTCCATGCAGGTATGGATTTTACTGCACATGTTGGCACACCTATTTATGCCACAGGAAAAGGTACGGTAATTCAAGCTGATGCCGAAGGGAGTGGTTATGGATTGCATGTAAAAATTAATCATGGGTATGGGTATGTAACCATTTATGCCCACATGAGTAGAGCCAAAGTAACAGCAGGTCAAAAAGTGAACAGAGGCGATATTATAGGTTATGTAGGTAGTTCTGGTTTATCATCTGGTCCACATTGTCATTACGAAGTAATAAAAAATAACGAGGTGCTTAACCCTGTTAACTTTTACTTTAACGACTTAACTCCAGAAGAATACGACAAAATGTTGGAATTGGCGAATACACCACTTCAATCATTGGATTAATCTAGTAAAATTAATTTCAATTAGCGATTTAGATTGTAATCGTATGCTATTTGATTGTTGGAGTTGTTTTGAGTTTTATCAGTTGAGCCTAATGTTAATTTAACTCGTGGTGCATTTGATAAAAATTTGTCCATTCGAGTGAATTTCACGATTGAAATGAGTGAAATTTGTATCGAGGATTCAAATTATTTAGAATAAAAAGTATTTTCTCGATACTTTTTATTTTAGAAAAATCGAAATGACACTTTTTTATTGAAAACTAACCCCAAATGCACTACAGGTTAAACAAATTCATTTTTGAACGAAATATCAATAATTTAAAAATTAACATCACCTAAATGCACAACGGGTTTTTTTTATTATTTATCTACAACAATTTTTTTAGTGAATACCTTTTGACTATTAGAAGAAACGGTTACAAAATAAACCCCTTCGTCAACTTCATCGGTTAGTACCTTCACTTTGTTTTGCCTAATATGATCAATAGATATTATTTTTTTACCCACAATATCAGTTACAGATATTTCAGGGTTTACAAAATTACTTGGTAGTTCAACATTAAAAAATCTTGTTGCTGGAATGGGATAAATTTTTACTTCATTAGTTTTTATATTTTCTTTTTGACCAACAGTAAAAGAGACTGGTTGGCAAAATGTACTTATATTGCATCCATTTGAATCCTGAACGGTTAGACAAACTTGATAACTTCCTGGTGTTGAATAAGTATATATAGGATTCGGTCCTGTATAAACAGCGGAACTATCACCAAAATTCCAGCTCCATGTATTTGCATTAGTCGACATATCAGTAAATTGGTACATTCCTCCTCCTAAATGATTAAAACTAAAATTTGCGGAAGCACTATCAATAACAGAAATCGTTTTTATAGAATCAATAACACAATTTACAGTATATCCATTTTGAACCAATTCAAGCCAAGGGTTAAATATTGCACTACTTGAGTAAGTATGAGTATAACTGCTATCAAAATTAACCGACAACATGGACTCATCTAAATATAAACTGTAAATCGGTGAAACAGGATTAAACATGGAATTCAACGTAAAGTTAGTTATGTTCGTGAATGTGATTGGGTTACCAAGACAAACAGTATTTGTATCAACTACAAACGAAGGTGTTAATATATCCTCAAAAATTGGGGAGATAATCATATCAACATCCCAAGTACCTCCCCATGTGGGATATAAATTATACCAAGTTCCAGTATATGAAAGTGAACTTAATTTTTCAATACCACCATTTCCATAATCGTTGGTAACATAATAAGGGTGTGATGGATGTAATGCATCAATTGACAACACCACCGCAAATGTATCGGAGACATTAATAGGTGATGAAAACATTAAATTTTGAGCATTAAAACCTACGTCATATAAAAACACGGTATCGGATGCAATAATTGTTGTTGGAACATTACCAGCGTCTACATTTCTTACACTAATTACAACGCTTACTGAATCTTTATTGGCAGGAATACCGTCTAAATCTAACAACATATACGCATTGATTCCGTGTACTTTACCTGTACCTGTGTAATAATAAGTTTGCCCAATTTCACCAATATAAGTAACCACATCCATGGTGTCAACCAAATAATTAGTGCTTTTTGATTGTGGATATTCAATAATATCGATACAGCTGGTCGTTTTTTCCACATCGCTTAAAATCGTATTAGCAATACGATGGTAACTAGGTTTTTGAATCAATGTTTGCGAAAAACTCGAAAAACAGGTTAACAAAGCAAAACCAAAAAATAGAATTTTTCTTATCATAGCAAATGTGTTAATAAAATTTGGCTTATTTTACGAAATGGTTAATCAAAGGTTTCTACTTTAATATCTTCTTTCCCTGAATTTTTAAAATAATTGCGATAAAATAAAAAAATTGAGGTAATACCAATTGAAATCGAAGCATCTGCTAGATTAAAAACTGGTCGAAAAAACAAGAAATCTTCGCCACCCCAAATAGGAAACCAATTTGGAAAAGTTCCTTCAATTAATGGGAACCAAAACATGTCAACTACTTTTCCATGTAGAAATGAAGCATATCCTCCATCAGCAGGGAACAATGATGCCAACTGGTTAAAACTTTCATTAAATATTAGACCGTAAAATGCACTATCGAGAATATTACCAATTGCTCCTGCCAAAACTAATGCTCCACATATTTTTAATCCACGTGGAGTCTTTTTGGGAAGAGTAAATAAAACATATCCGATTCCTGATACAGCAATAATTCTAAATAAACTCAATGCCAATTTACCATAATCACCACCAAACTCCATACCGAATGCCATTCCAGGATTTTCTGTAAAATGAATATAAAACCAATTACCCAAAACAGGAAACTCCTGCCCTAAATACATGGTGGTTTTAATCCAAATTTTAATAAATTGATCAAAAAACAACACCAAAAAAATTATGGTAATTGGATGTGTAATAAAGTGGATTCCCTTTTTCATTTTATGATAAAAAAAGTCGCTTTAGTGTTTATTAAAAAAGCGACTTCTAATAATTTTTAACCAATATTAACCTTGCGACTCTTTAGCTTCCATACTTAAAGTAGCATGAGGAACAGCCAATAAACGTTCCTTTTGAATTAATTTACCTGTAACCCTACAAATGCCGTAGGTTTTATTTTGGATTCTAATCAACGCACTTTCAAGGTTTTTTACAAATTTCTCTTGACGTTGAGCCAACTGCGAAATTTCTTCTCTTGTAAGGGTGCCAGCACCATCTTCCATCATATTAAATGAGTGAAGTGTATCGTCAGTACCGTTATTATCTTTATGAGACAATGAGGCAACCAACCCTTCCAAATCAATTTTTGCAGCAGCAATTTTATTTTCAATTAAGGCTTTAAACATTGCCAACTCTTCATCTGAATATCTATTTTTTTCTGACATAATCTTTCAATTTTTTTAACTCACTTTTAATTTATTATTGTGGTCTGCTGGGTAAATTACTCAACTCAGTTTTTCAATAGAAATAGACGTTGAAATATTTTCATCAAGTTCTACGAATATTCCGTTATTTAGTTTTAGCTCATCAACCAATTGTAAACAAGCGGTTAGAGTTTCGGCGCAAATATAATTTTTATTATTAATTATTGCTTCATTTATTTCGTTGTGTTTTACAATTTCAAGAGATATTCTGTCGTTCACTTCAAAACCACTATCTTTACGCAAGTTTTGAATTCTATTAATAAATTCTCTGGCTATTCCTTCTTCTTTTAGTTCTTTAGAAATAGTAATATCTAATGCCACGGTAATTGCTCCCTCACTTAACACCAACCATCCAGGAATATCTTGCGTAGAAATTTCTACATCATTCAACTCTAATATTACCTTTTCTCCTCCAACAACCAGTTTAGCTCCATTGTTTTTTTCAAACATCTGAATATCATCTTGATTAAATTGAACAACCACAGCAGCAATTTGTTTCATCATCTTACCATATTTTGGTCCTAATGTTTTGAAATTGGGCTTGATGCTTTTCACTAAAACACCAGCAGTATCTTCTAAATATTCAATTTCTTTCACATTTACCTCCGACAATACCAAATCAGCAACATCTTGCAACTGACGTTTAAATGTAGCATCTAAAATTGGAACCATTATTTTTTGCAAAGGCTGACGAACTTTAATTTGCTCTTTTTTTCTCAAACTCAACACCATTGAAGAAACTTTTTGAGCAATTTCCATGCGTTGTTCTAAATCTAAATCTATTGCTTTTTCGTTTACTATAGGAAAATCAGATAAATGAACAGAAATGGCATTTCCTCTTCCGCTAATTTTACTTAAATCGGTATACAATTTATCAGAATAAAAAGGTGCTATTGGCGATGACAATTGAGCCACAACCTCTAAACAACGATAGAGCGTTTGATACGCTGCAATTTTGTCGTTCGAATATTCACCCTTCCAGAAACGTCGTCTACATAAACGAACGTACCAGTTACTTAAATGGTCGTTTACAAATTCCTGTATAGCTCTACCGGCTTTTGTAGGTTCATAGGTATTGTACAATTCATCCACTTCTTTAATCAACGAGTTGAGTTTTGATATAATCCAACGGTCAATTTCAGGACGTTTTTCTAAAGCAATTTCATCTTCTTTGAAGGTAAAACTGTCTAAATTGGCATAAAGAGCAAAAAATCCATAGGTATTGTAAAGTGTTCCGAAAAACTTTCGTTGAACCTCAGCAATTCCATCCATATCAAATCGTAAATTATCCCAAGGCTGAGCATTGGTAATCATATACCAACGAGTAGCATCGGGACCATATTTTGCTAACGTTTCGAATGGGTCAGCCGCATTTCCCAAACGTTTCGACATTTTTTGTCCGTTTTTGTCTAACACCAAGCCATTTGAAACCACATTTTTATATGCAATATTATCGAATACCATAGTTGCAATGGCATGAAGCGTAAAAAACCACCCACGAGTTTGGTCAACACCTTCAGCAATAAAATCGGCAACACCCAAATGTTCTTTTTCAATCAAGTCTTTATTTTCGAAAGGATAATGCAACTGAGCTGTAGGCATAGAACCTGAGTCGAACCAAACATCAATTAAATCGGCTTCACGTTTCATGGGTTTTCCGGATGCTGAAACCAACACCACTTCATCCACGTAATTTTTATGCAAATCAAATGTATCGTAATTGGCTTTACTCATGTCGCCCACCACAAAATCAGCTAATGGATTGGTTTTCATTAATCCAGCTACTATTGATTTTTCAATTTCGCCTTTTAATTGCTCTACCGAAGAAATACAAATGGCTTCAGTGCCATCTTCAGTTCTCCAAATTGGAATTGGAATTCCCCAATAACGCGAACGTGATAAATTCCAATCGTTCAAATTTTCTAACCAGTTACCAAACCTTCCTGTTCCTGTACTTTCTGGTTTCCAGTTAATGGTTTTGTTTAAGGCAATCATGCGGTCTTTTGCAGCCGTAGATTTAATAAACCAAGAATCCAACGGATAATACAATACCGGTTTATCGGTTCTCCAACAGTGTGGGTAACTGTGTTCGTATTTTTCTACTTTAAAGGCTTTATTTTCTTCTTTTAGTTTGATGGCTATTTCTACATCCACCGAACGTTCAGGCTCTTCGCCAGCATTATAATATTCATTTTTTACAAATTTACCGGCATACTCACCCATTTCTGGGCGGAATTTTCCTTGTAAATCAACCAATGGAACGGCATTTCCATTTTCATCTAAAACCAACATTGGTGGAATTCCAGCTTCTTTAGCCACTTTAGCATCGTCGGCGCCAAAAGTTGGAGCAATGTGAACAATACCCGTACCATCCTCGGTTGTTACAAAATCGCCAGGAATTACAGTAAAAGGAGTTCCACCCAACCTCCCCGAAGGGGAAGAGTAAGCTTCTTCACAAGGTTGAGTATAGGAAAACAATTGTTCGTATTGGACACCTACTAAATCGGAGCCTTTATAGTTTTTAGAAACAGGTATTCCAAATGGTTTTTTTCTATCTTTAAATAAATCCTTTTCAATAATTTTATTCAAATTCCTCCATATAGTAACAGCGTCTCTTGAATCATTTATTATATTTTCCTCCTCCTTATTAATTAATGAACCTTCTCCAAAATGCTTATTAAATAAATCAGATGCAAGTATTACAAAACAAGGTTGATTTGTATATTGATTTATTGTTCCTACTAAAGAATATGAAATTTTTTGTCCTACAGCCAAAGCCGTATTTGAAGGCAATGTCCAAGGAGTGGTTGTCCATGCTAAGAAGAATACCTCCCTACCCTCCTCAAGGAGGGAAGTCAGCATATTCAACTTTTCGGTAAATTGTTGATTAGGTTTTACCTTAAACTGCGCAACTACCGTAGTATCTTTAACATCTTTGTAGCAACCCGGTTGGTTTAACTCGTGTGAGCTTAACCCAGTACCAGCAGCTGGAGAGTAGGGTTGAATAGTGTAGCCTTTGTACAACAAGTTTTTCTTATACAATTCGCCCAACAACCACCAAACCGATTCAATGTATTTGTTTTCGTAAGTAATATAAGGATCGTTCATGTCCACCCAATACCCCATTTGTTTGGTAAGATTGTTCCAAATATCGGTATAACGCATTACCGCTTCTTTACAAGCCGTGTTATACTCTTCAACAGAAATTTTTTTACCTATATCCTCTTTAGTTATTCCCAATTCTTTTTCAACACCTAACTCTACAGGCAAACCATGTGTATCCCAACCGGCTTTTCTTTTTACTTGAAAGCCTTTTAAGGTTTTATATCTGCAAAAAATATCTTTAATTGCCCTAGCCATTACGTGATGAATACCAGGCAAACCGTTTGCTGAAGGTGGTCCTTCAAAGAAAACAAACGGTTGTTTTCCTTCTCTAGTTAAAATGCTTTGTTCAAACACCTTGTTTTGCTCCCATTTATCCAACACCTCTTCGGCTATATTAGGAAGGTTTAATCCTTTATACTCTTTGTATTTACTCATTGTTTAGATTAATTTCGAGTCGCGAAATTAATGAATTTAAATAAACTTTTAATATGTAAAATTTTGGATTCTATTCAAATTAATTACATTTGAATAGATTAATGAAAAGAATAGAATTAAATAAAGCTACTTGTAAACTTTTAGAGGTTGGATTGATTAATTTGATTATTAAAAATTATGTTGAAATTGATGCAGAAGACATGATTGAGATTAGAAAAATCAACGAAAAATTGACCCATAACAATAATTATGTAGTTTTATTTGAGACTGGACTACATTCTACCTTTACAAAAGATGCCAGAGAATTGGTATCCTCATTTGAATATGGACAAAAACGTAAAGCTATCGCGATTTTAATAGATAATTTAAGTCAACGAATTGTTGGTAATTTTTTTATTAACATTAACAAACCTTCTACTCCAACCAAAATTTTTACTTCAAAAAAAGATGCCTTGCAATGGCTAAAAACATTTCTTTAAATAAAAGCAATACATTTTAGTTCAATACAAATTGGAGAAGGCAGTGCATTTACCTCAACTGTAGTTCTACAAGGTTGATTAGTTTTAAAATACTCGGCATACAACCGATTGTAGGTTTTAAAATCGCGTTTCATGTCGGTTAAAAAAACCGTTACATCTACCATATTTTCCCAACTTGAGCCTGATGCTTCTAAAATTACACGTACATTTTCGAACACCGAACGACATTGAGCCTCAAAATCAAAAATTTCGTAGTTTCCATTGTTATCGAATTTTAAACCTGGTATATTTGCTTCCTCACTCCCAGAACCAGCTGCTCTTGGACCAACCCCCGACAAAAACAACAAATTACCAACTTTACGAGCATTAGGATAAAGCCCCATTGGTTTTGGTGCTTTATTGGTATTAATTTTATCTGACATACAACTACGCGTTTAATAGAGTTATCGTAAAATTAAACTATTTATGTAAATATTATATAATTTGAGCATGAGGATACATTTTTTTCCATTTCGCAAATTTTTCCATATTGGAAATGGTAATAATGGTTCTAGTATCTATGCTTACTTTAATTTTAGGCACTGCATTTTTTAGTTGATTCAAAATTTTTGCCTGTTTAGTTTGGCTTATTTTTCGTCCCATAATAATATTGTTTAACTTTTTTAATTCAAACTTAAACATTTTTTGTTTAACTTTACAAATAAATAGTTAAACAATATGAAAAAAATTAAATTAATAGGAGTTATTACTGCTATCCTAACAATGGGAAACTCTTGCAAATCGCAGTCGAACGAAAAACAATCGATTCACAATTTAACATTTACAGATATTCATGGTAAAGAAATAAAGTTAAGTGATTTTAAAGGAAAAAATATAGTTATAGTAAATGTTGCCTCTGAATGTGGGTTTACCAAACAATATGAGGGATTACAAAAACTTCACGAAAAATATAAAGAAAATACAGTGGTTATAGGTTTTCCATGCAATCAATTTGGTGGGCAAGAACCTGGAGTTGAAAAAGAAATAGAAAGTTTCTGTAAGAAAAACTTTGGTGTTACCTTTATATTATCGAGTAAAATTGAGGTAAAAGGAGTAAACGCTCATCCAATTTTTAAATGGCTAACCAATAAAAATGAAAATGGTGTAATGGATTCATCTGTAAAATGGAACTTTCAAAAATATGTACTCAACTCAAGTGGTGAATTAGTAGATGTGTTTTACTCCATCACTGACCCAATGAGTGAAAAAATAACTTCTTTATTAAAATAAATAAAACCATGAAAATAATAGTTTTAACCCTACTTATTCTGCTAGTACTAGCAGTTACAGCCACACAAGTTTACGATTACAACTCCACAAAAAATATTCAAATGTACAATTACCAAGTGATTCAACAAATAGATGATATTGAAATTAGAACTTACGAACCTGCAACTTTTTCATCAGTAAAGTTAAATGGCAAACAGTACAGCGAAACTGCTAATAAAGGGTTTAGAATTTTGGCTGGATATATTTTTGGAGGAAATGAAGCAAATCAATCTATACCCATGACATCACCTGTTGCAATGGAATTAACCGATTCAGTAACCATGAGGTTTATGGTTCCAAAAAATTATAAAAAAGATGAGTTGCCAAAACCAAATGACGAACGAATAGAATTCATCACTATGCCAGAAAAAAAGGTTGCTGCCATTCGATTTGGCGGTTTTACTAATGATGAAAAAATTGAAGAGTATAAAAATAGATTAAAAGAAATTTTAGCAAAGAATAATATCGAACATTTTGATACCTTTACTTACTTAGGTTACAATCCTCCATTTCGATTGATTAATCGAAGAAATGAAATCATTGTGGAATTAAAATAATAAATAACATAGCTATGGAATACAGAAGATTAGGAAAATCGGGTTTACAGTTGAGCGAATTATCATTAGGTAGTTGGTTAACATTTGGAAAACAAATAGGAAACAACACCGCTGAAGAATTGATGATAATGGCCTACGATAACGGTGTTAACTTTTTTGATAATGCCGAGATTTACGCTCGTGGCGAATCCGAAAAAGTGATGGGGAAAATTTTAAAGAAAACGAAATGGGACAGGGATTCATATTGTGTTTCTAGTAAAGTTTTTTTCGGATTTAGAGGAACTGAAAACTCCAAACCTAATCAAAGTGGATTGAGTAGAAAACACATTTTTGAGGCTTGTCATCAGGCATTAGATCGGTTAAAAGTGGATTATTTAGACCTTTATTTTTGTCACCGGCCCGACAAAAATACACCGATTGAAGAAACCGTTTGGGCAATGCATAACTTAATTACTCAAGGCAAAGTTTTATACTGGGGGACATCAGAATGGAGTGCTCAAGAAATTATGGAAGCACACCTAGTGGCTAAACAACATCATTTAATTGCTCCAACCATGGAACAACCTCAATACAACATGTTGCACAGAGAAAAAGTTGAACTAGAATTTTCTCAAATCTACAAAACGGTGGGTTTAGGCACAACCATTTGGTCGCCATTGGCTTCTGGTGTTTTAACAGGAAAATACAACGGAAATAAAAACCCAAAAGACACTCGTTTAAACATGGACGGCATGGATTGGTTAAAGAAAAGTGTGTTGGAAAAAGAAAACATCAAACGAGCCGAAAAACTAACCGTTTTAGCAAAAGATTTAAGCATGACTTTACCCGTTTTAGCAATAGCTTGGTGTTTAAAAAATGAAAATGTAAGTACCGTTATGCTAGGAGCAAGTAAAACAAGTCAGCTAAAAGAAAACTTTAAAGCCATTGACGCCAAAACCAAACTAACTCCAGAAGTGATGACTAAAATTGACCAAATATTAAATAATGTTCCTGTGAGACCGAGTTTTTAATGAAAAGTTAATTATTTTTGAACTTGTTAATGGGGAATTAGCTCATTTGGCTAGAGCGCTTGCCTGGCAGGCAAGAGGTGGTCGGTTCGATTCCGATATTCTCCACATGTTGAGGGTGTCCAAAAAGGCATCCTCTTTTTTTATGCAACAAATTTTAATTTGTGAT
>JAVHRO010000044.1:0-19179 GCA_036171675.1 Vicingus sp.
TAATGTTAGATATCAAATTTCGTGTAAAACTATTTGACGAAATTAAAAGCTAATTAGTGTATGTTTTATATTTTTGTAACTTGTATGAACAAAGTAACCCAAAATCGACTTATTATAATAACTCTCGTTACGTTATTTGTATTTTATAACTTTTTTGTTTACACACAAACATCAAACGAGCCTACAAAAAAATTATCAAAACTTGCTATAGAAGGAGAAGATATTTACCAACAAAAAAACTGTACTGCATGCCATCAGATTTATGGCCTTGGTGGTTATTTAGGGCCTGATTTAACTAATGTGATTTCGAACACTGCAAAAGGTCCGGAATACGTTAAAGCTTTTTTAGTGAGCGGTGTAAAAACAATGCCTGTTTTTTATTTTACAGAACATGAAAAATCCGCCCTAGTTCAATTCTTAACCGAGGTCGATAAAACTGGTTACTACCCAAACTATCCTTCAAAAATGAAATCAACTGGTTGGGTTGAATTAAATTATAAACCAAATGAATAAAACCATCCCTTTATTGTTGCTGCTTCTGTCAGTTCTAGCATTACTGTTAGGCTCCATATTTGGTACATTAGCAAGTTTTCAATATGTTTTTCCTGATTTTTTAAAATCGATTACTCCATTTAACGTTATTCGTCCTTTGCACGTGAGTAGCTTGGTGGGATGGATAATTTTAGCTGCTACTGGAGGAATTTATTATCACCTAACTGCCACCTTAAAATTACCATTGTATTCATCAAAATTATTGGTTTTACATTTTAGCATTTTTGTATTGATTGCATTGGCAATTTATATTTCGTTTTTCACAGGACATGTTGGAGGACGAGAATATTTAGAATTTACTCCCTACTTAATCTTCCCCATTTTATTAGGTTGGTTATTTTTTGGAATTAACTACTTTAAAACTCTTTACAAAAAGATTACCAATTGGCCAGTTTATTTATGGATGTGGGGAACTGGTATCGTATTTATGATTTATCACCTATCTGAAGCCCATCTATGGTTTCTTCCTTACTTTAGAGAAAACTATGTACGTGATTTGACCGTTCAATGGAAATCGTATGGATCGTTTGTTGGTTCGTGGAACATGTTGGTTTACGGAACATCAATATTTGTAATGGCACAAGTTAAACACGATGACAGCATTGGAAGAGGAAAAAAAGCCTTCTTTTTTTATTTTTTGGGGTTGACCAATTTAATGTTTGGTTGGGCACATCACACGTATATTATTCCTACTCAACCATGGATTAGATTCGTTGCCTATGGTACTAGCATGTCTGAATGGGTGGTTCTTTTTAGCATAATTTTAGACTGGAAAAGATCGTTAAGCAAACAAAAAGTTGATGCCAACCAATATGCTTACCGTTTTTTGTTAGCAACCGATTTTTGGGTTTTTGTCAATCTTTTTATCGCACTACTTATTTCCATACCTTATCTTAATTTTTTTACTCATGGAACACATATCACGGTTTTACATTCAATGGGAACAACCATTGGTATAAATACAACCATTTTATTATCATCGTTATTTTTAATTGTAAATCAACACCAAAGTAAACTCATCAATAAAGCCGTGCGTTCAATCAATTTAGGTTATTGGCTTTTTAATAGCTCATTATTTGTTTTTTTAACTGCATTAATGTTTGCAGGCTTTAAACGTAGCTCATGGATGTATAATGAAATGAGCACAACACCATTTAGTGTTTTTCATGAATCGTTATTTCCGTTTATTGTAATGTTTATCGTTGCTGGAATTGGTCTATTGGTTAGTTTGTTTTTGATAGGAATTCCTTTAATAAAAGGATTCGTTGCCGAACTAAAAAATACTAAATCGTAATTATTATGCAACCCAACGTATTACTCATATTAGCACATCCAAACCTCGATAAATCAGTTGCAAACAAGCATATTGTATATAATCTTTCAATAAAATCTAATGTAACCACTCGAAATTTAAACCAACTATATTCCGATTTTAAAATCGATGTAATCGCTGAACAGGAGGCTCTAAAAAAAGCTGATATCATTATTTTCCAATATCCGTTATTTTGGTACAATGTTCCTGCCATTTTAAAAGAATGGATAGATAGCGTTTTTACTTATGGCTTTGCTTTTGGCAAAGGAAATTATCAATTGGAAGGAAAAAAAATAATTGTTTCGTTTACCACAGGTAGTTCAAGTAAAGATTACCCAAAAGAGGTAGTTGAAAAAATAGTTTTTCCATTTAAAGGCCTTGCCAATTTCTGCAAAATGAACTATGTCACTGAAATAATTTCACATGAAATGGGCAACTATTCTGAAGAAGCAATTGTTAAGACTAAATTAAACGCTGAAAAACACGCAAAAGATATCCTACAATTTATTTAATTAATTTCACCAATAAATTAATTCCCATATTAACTGAATTCCAACCAATGAATTTTACCGATTTAGGTTTCGAACCACAAGTAATTGAAGCGCTTGACGCCATGAACTTCAACACCCCAACCCCCATTCAAGAACAAGCCATACCAGCAATTTTGCAAAATAAAGATGTCATTGCTTGTGCACAAACTGGCACCGGAAAAACGGCTGCTTTTGTTTTGCCTATACTTAATCACATTTGTAAAAGTCCTTCTATTGGTAAAGTTAGTACCATTATAATTGTTCCAACTCGTGAATTAGCCATACAAATTGACCAACAAATTGAAGGGTTGAGTTATTTTACCAATGCCACTTCCATAGCTATTTATGGTGGAGGTGATGGACAAAGTTTTGAATCGGAAAAAAAAGCCTTATTAACTGGTGCTGATATTATTGTTTGTACGCCAGGCAGATTTATGTCGCACCTCAACATGGGCTATTTCGACACTTCAGGCGTTAAGCATTTTATTTTAGATGAAGCCGACCGTATGTTGGACATGGGCTTTAATGAAGACATCATGAAAATTGCTGAACAACTTCCAAAAAAACGACAAAACCTAATGTTTTCGGCTACATTTCCTCCTAAAATCAGATTTTTAGCCAACAAATTATTGCATGAACCCGTTACCATAAACATTGCCATATCTAAACCAAATGAAGGAATAAAACAAGGTGCATATTTGGTTCATGATGGGCAAAAAATTGCATTAATCAAATCCATACTTACCAAAACTAATTTTGAGCAGGTATTGATTTTTACAGGCAAAAAAATAATGGTAAAAGAAATTACCATAGCCTTATCAAGAGTTGGCATTCATGCAAAAGGAATTCAATCGGATTTAGGACAAAAAGAACGGGAGCAAATTTTACTCGATTTTACCAATAAGAAAATTAGGGTTTTAGTTGCCACTGATATTTTAGCACGAGGTATTGATATCAAAGGAATAAACTTGGTAATAAATTATGAAGTACCAAGAGATGAAGAAGATTATGTTCACCGTATTGGACGAACTGCTAGAGGTGATAACAAAGGAGTTGCCATTACTTTTATAAATAGTGAACAATGTTACGATTTCTCGAAAATTGAAAAATTAATCGAAAAAGAAGTTCCAAAAATTGCATTGCCTGAAGGCTTTGATGAAGGACCAACATACGACCCTACTAAAAAGAATACCTTCCAAAAAAAGAAGTTTCATACAAAGAAAAAATTCAGTAAACCAAATTAATGTATCGTTACCCAATTCATTACGACGAGCCATTGTTTCGCCCACCAAGCGAAGCTTACTCGTTAATTTTACAAGTTACATTAGGTTGCTCTTATAACAACTGTTCGTTTTGTGAAATGTACACTTCAAAACAATTTAAAGTACGAAAAGAAGAAGCTATTTTTAATAACATTGATGCTTTCATTCCTTATCGCGACCAAATTCGGAAAGTTTTTTTAGGAGATGGGGACCCATTGGTACTTTCAACCGAGCGCCTTTTGCGAATATTAACAAAGCTAAAAAACACCTTCCCAAAATTACAACGCGTTTCAACCTACGCCACTCCAACCAATGTGATTAGAAAATCTATTCAAGAGCTTGATGAAATTAAAAAAGCAGGCTTGAATTTGCTTTATGTTGGAATAGAATCGGGTGATGACCAAGTGTTGTCTAATATTCAAAAAGGCGAAACCTTTAAAACCATTGTAGAAGGGATAAACAAGGCAACAGCTGCTCAAATAAATTCGTCAGTAATGATAATTAATGGTGTTGGAGGTAAATTACTAAGCCATCAACACGCCATAAATTCGGCAAAGGTGTTAAATGAAACTCAACCAAAATATGCATCAACATTGGTGTTAACCATGTATAAAGGAATGGAACATTTTAAAACTCGATACTTAGGTGATTATATCCCCATGAATTTACCTGAATTGATTTTTGAAATGAAAACTTTTATAGAACACTTAAATTTAACGGAAACCATTTTTAGAAGCGATCACGCATCTAACTACTTGGTATTGAAAGGGGTTCTAGGAAAAGACAAAACTCAATTTTTACAACAATTAACATTAGCACTAAATCATCCTGAAATTGCTCATTTACGTTCTGAACAACAAAGAGGATTTTAAAAAAATTATTACTAATTTCGCACAAATTAAAATCAACCAAAAATGAAAAATATTTTACTTATTGTTTGTATCGCTTTATCATCAGTATTATTAGCCCAAAGTCCAATTGATAAAGGTCAAGCCCAAATAAATGCAGGATTTGGATTGTCAAATTATGGTTTTCCTGTTTATGCTGGCTTTGATTATGGTGTTCATCCAGATGTTAGTGTTGGAGCAGAATTTTCATATCGTTCATACCATGAAGATTATTTTAACACAAAATACAGCTTTAGTATAATCGGAATTTCTGGAAATTGCAATTATCACTTTAATCGTGTGCTAAACATTCCTTCAGCATTTGATGTTTATGGTGGCGCCAGTGTTGGATTTTACATTTGGAACTCACCAAGTGGTTACGGAGGAAGTAGAGCTTCTGGTTTAGGTCTTGGATTACAAATTGGTGGTAGATATTACTTTAACGACCGATTTGGTGTAAACCTTGAATTGGGTGGTGGAAATGCAACTTCTGGTGCAAAAATTGGAGTTTCTATAAAACTATAATTAATCCAACTCAGGATAGAAGGCATCTTTTATGTGTTCTATTTTTTCGGCATTAGCATTTAATACAATAGCTATTACATCAAAACGACATTCTAAATCAATGTCGTTTTTTTCAATGTAGTAATTTGCTCCTTCAATTAAATGTTTTTGCTTTGCTAAGGTAACTGCTTCTGCAGGATTACCAAAATAATCGGTATTTCTGGTTTTCACTTCAACAATGACAAGTTGATTGTTGAAGTGAGCAATAATGTCAATTTCAAATTTTTTTTCATGCCAATTCACCGCTATGATTTCATAACCTAACTTCATTAAAAAGTTAACCGCTAACTCTTCCCCTTTTTTTCCTAGTTGGTTGTGCTCTGCCACTTGATTTTATTTAAATTCGAGTGTTGACCATTCTCTACCCACTGTTAATTTTACTTGCGACCCCATAATTAATGTTCTGTTATCATTAATGTGCCCAGCAGGAAAATCAACACACACTGGATAGTTGTATTTAGAAACTCTTTCAGTAATAATTTCTAACAGAGTTTTACCAAAAGGAACGGTGTTATCATGCATATCAGACATTCCTCCAACAATTAAACCTGTTAAACCCGATAACATTCCGGCTCGATCCAAGTTCATCATCATACGATCTATATGGTACAGGTATTCATCTAAGTCTTCGATAAATAAAATTTTTCCTTTGGTATCAAGTTGAGATGTTGTCCCCGTCAAACTATAAATGATCGATAAATTTCCACCCACCAATATACCTTCAGCCTCTCCTATTCTATTCAACTCATGGGTATCAACATGATAAATGGGAAGTGCTCCGAACAAAACTTCTTTTAAGGATTCCAAAGCTTCTTTGGTGTTGTTTCTGAAATTTATGGGCATGGACGCATGTAAAGTTTGTATGCCAAAATTTTGATTGATATGATTATGCAAAACGGTTACATCGCTATAACCAATTACCCATTTTGGATTTTTATTGAAGTTGGAAAAATCAATTTCATCAATAATTTGAACTGTACCATACCCTCCTCTTGCACAAAAAATAGCTTTTATTTCGTTGTTGTTTAACGCATCTTGAAAATCAGCCACTCGTTGTTTTATAGTCCCAGAAAATTGGTTGTGTTCTTTAAACAAATTTTTACCAAAAACAGGATCCAACCCCCACGATTTTATCACCGCTATTGCCGGTTCTAATTCTGCTTTCGAAATTTTACGAGCAGTTGAAATCAAAGCAATTTTATCGCCTTTTTGCAAAGTTGATGGTTTTTCCATAACATCTTATCAATATTATCAATACTAAATGTACTTTTGCACGAAGTTAAATAATCTTGCTGTATAACACTACGGCATATTAGTTTTATGGAAGAAAAAAAAAGATATACGATTACAGCAGCGTTGCCTTATGCTAATGGTCCTTTACATTTGGGTCATTTAGCTGGAGCTTATTTGCCTGCTGATATTTTTGTAAGATATTTAAAAGCCAAAGGAAACGATGTGGTATTTATTTGTGGATCGGAC
Organism: Vicingus sp.; assembly: GCA_036171675.1. Lineage (GTDB taxonomy): Bacteria > Bacteroidota > Bacteroidia > Flavobacteriales_E > Vicingaceae > Vicingus. Next base: position 6,587 of record JAVHRO010000044.1, read on the forward strand.
GAGCATGGCGCAGCAATCACTTTACGGGCAAAAAAAGAAGGTTGTACTCCTCAAGAAATTGTCGATAAAAACCACGTATTAATTAGAGATTCGTTTGCCAATTTTGGCATCGATTTCGACATTTATCACCGAACTTCTTCTAAATTACATCACGAAACTGCTTCTCAAATTTTTAAAGATTTGTACGATAAAGGAGCTTTTACTCAAGAAACCAATGAGCAATTTTTTGATGAAGAACATCAACAATTTTTAGCTGATAGATATGTAACTGGAACCTGTCCAAAATGTAATGCTGCAGGTGCTTATGGCGACCAGTGCGAAAAATGTGGCTCAACTTTAAATCCAACAGAATTAATTAATCCAGTTTCTACGTTAAGTGGTAAAACTCCTGTATTAAAAGAAACTACTCACTGGTTTCTGCCTATGAACAAACACGAAGAGTGGTTAAAAACATGGATAGAAACGGGTGTTTTAGATGGCAAACAACAGCACCATCCCAGCGAATGGCGTAAGCAAGTGATTGGACAGTGTAAAAGCTGGATTGACAATGGTTTGCAACCACGTTCAATAACTCGTGATTTAGACTGGGGTGTAAAAGTTCCAGTTGAAGGTGCTGAAGGAAAAGTTTTGTACGTTTGGTTTGATGCTCCAATTGGTTACATTTCTGCAACCAAACAATGGGCACTTGATAACGGTAAAAATTGGGAAGATTATTGGAAAGATTCCAACACCCAATTGATTCATTTTATTGGAAAAGACAACATTGTTTTTCATGGAATTATTTTTCCCATCATCTTAAAAGAACACGGCGATTTTATTTTGCCAACCAATATACCGGCCAATGAATTTTTGAATTTAGAAGGCGATAAAATTTCTACTTCTCGCAACTGGGCGGTTTGGTTGCACGAATATTTAGAAGATTTTCCTGGAAAACAAGACGAATTGCGCTATGTGCTAACTTCTATTGCGCCAGAAACCAAAGACAGCGAATTTACTTGGAAAGATTTTCAAGCCAGAGTGAATAACGAATTGGTGGCTATTTTAGGTAATTTCTTAAACCGTTCTATTGTGTTAACTCACAAATACTTTGAAGGAAAAATTCCCGAACAAGGATTATTGACTGATTACGACAACCAAGTATTACAAGCAATAATTTCAACCCAAAAAAGAGTTGATGAGCTAATTGAAACTTACCGATTTAGAGATGCCCAAACAGAAGCAATGACTTTAGCCCGTTTAGGAAATAAATATTTAGCTGATACCGAACCTTGGAAAATGGTAAAAACAGATGAAATCAGAGTAAAAACCATCTTAAATGTGTCTCTTCAATTGTGCTTAGGGTTGAGTGAAATTTTCAAACCTTTCTTACCAAAAACATCTAGTAGAATAAAGGATTTTTTGAATGCACCAAATGAAACTGTTTTACCTGCTCAACACCAAATTAATGCTGCTGAACTTTTATTCCAAAAAATAGAAGACGATGCCATAACAGCACAAATTGAAAAACTTAAAAAGACAACCATTAAACAATCTAATCCAAAAGCAAAACCCATGAAAGACGAAATAACGTTTGATGATTTTAATAAAATAGACATTAGAGTAGCAACCATTTTGGCTGCCGAAAAACACCCTGATGCCGATAAATTATTAAAATTAACTGTTGATACCGGAATTGATGTTCGTACCATTGTTTCTGGAATTGCAGAACATTACAAACCTGAAGATATTGTTGGAAAACAAGTTTCGATGTTGGTAAACTTAGCACCAAGAAAAATTAGAGGAATTGAATCGAAAGGAATGATTTTAATGGCTGAAAATAACGAAGGAAGCTTAGCATTTATCTCACCCGAAAAAGCCATGGATAATGGTGGAGAGGTAAAATAATTAGCTAATTGATTAATTCGATAATGTAATAATGCTAAAAACTAAACACTAACAACTATACACTATCAACCACAATGGAAAACCGAAAAAAATACGACAAACCGAAAGCTACTGATAGAAAAAAAACTTCTACTAAAGATAAAGGCAAACCAAAATTTGCTTACAAAAAGAAACCATTCGACAGTGATTCTAGCAAACCTTCTGATAAAAAGAAATCGTTTTCAAAAAACTCCGACAAACCTGATTCTTCCGACAGAAAAAAATCAAGTAACACTCCCTCTCCTTTCGGGAAGGCTGGGGAGCATTCTAAACTTCCTTTTAAACGTAAACCGTTAAACAAGCCTTCAACAACAGCAAAATCAACTGCAAAACCAACAAAAAAAGTTGAAGATGGTTCAATGCGTTTAAACCGCTACATCGCTAATGCAGGTGTTTGCTCAAGAAGAGAAGCCGATACATTGATTTTATCGGGTGCCGTATCTATAAATGGAATTCCTATTACCGAATTAGGCTCTAGAGTTGGTATCGACGATAAAGTAGCTGTTGGTGGCGAATCCATAAAACACGAAAAAAAGGTGTATTTATTAATGAATAAACCTAAAAATTTCATCACAACGGTTGACGATCCGCTCGGTAGAAAAACTGTGCTTCAGCTGGTTGGAAAACTAAAACAACGTGTTTATCCAGTTGGACGTTTAGACAGAGCTACCACAGGTGTTTTAATGTTTACCAATGATGGTGATATGACCAAAAAATTGACACATCCAAAACATGGAATTAAAAAAATATATCAAGTAACCACCGACAAAAATGTTACTCAAGCACATTTGAAATTAATTTTAGATGGAATTGAATTGGAAGACGGAATGATTAAAGCTGACGAAGTGAGCTATGTTGGCAAAGGTGATGACCGAAGAGAAATTGGGATAGAAATTCATTCAGGAAAAAACAGAATTGTTCGTCGTATTTTCGAACACTTGGGTTACGAAGTAATTAAATTGGATCGAGTTTATTTTGCTGGCTTAACCAAAAAAGATTTGGCACGTGGCCAATGGCGATATTTAACTGAAGAAGAATTGAATATTCTAAAAATGCTTCCCAAGTAATTGGCTTTAACGCATCATTGTTAATTAAAACTTTTTCTGGGTATTTTTTACCTTAAAATCGGCACTACTTTTGAGCTGTACATCATTATTATTAATAGTACAGCAAAATAGAACTTAAGCTTTTACGTTTATAGCAAATGTCGGTGTTAAAAAAAATTTCCATAACCCTCGCTGTTATTCTTTCCATACTTGTAGGTACCGGCTACTATATTTCTTCGGTATACGAAGATGAAGTGAAAAATTACATTCTTACCGAAATAAATAAACGACTCAACACCAAAGTTGATATTGAGGAAATTAATTTTTCTGTTTTTAGAAAATTTCCTTATGCATCTCTCGAATTTACCAATGTTAGAGCTGATGAAATCACTTCAAAAAAGAAAAAAGACGATTTGTTTAAAGTAAAATCGATTTATCTGCAATTCAATATTTTAGACATTATCAAGAAAAACTACATCATCAAAAAAATTGCTGTAGACAATGGCTACATCAACATAAAAATTAACAAAAATGGCGAAGACAATTTTCATATCTGGAAAAATGATACAACTTCAACTGCTGAGCCATTTAAAATTGAGTTAACCAAGTTGGTTTTTGAGAATATTTCCGTTTCATCTAACAATGATTATAAAAATTTAGATTTTCTTGTTTTGGCTGAAAACCTAAGTTTGTCGGGTAATTTTTCGGAAAATAACTACACGCTCCAAACAAGTGCAAAACTGCTGTTGCAACAACTCAACAGCAATAACCAATCGTGGATAAAAAATAAAAAAATTAATCTCTCCACTTCACTTTCGGTTCAACAAGATATTGGTAAGTATAACATTGATGATGGCAAAATTTCTATCGAAAATTTAGCGTTTAATTTATCAGGAAATTTTATCAATAAAAACAATTCTACGCTGTTAAATATCGTTTCACAAGGCAACAATTTATCTATTGAATCGATATTTTCATTGTTTCCTCCACAGCAACAAGGCAACTTAAAGTCATATAAATCAAAAGGAAGTATAACCTATAAAGCTACTTTAAAAGGGAATTATTCGTTTACCGAAACACCCGATTTTGATGCAAAATTCAACATTGTTAACGGCGAAATTTTAGAAAAAACCTCTGATATTTCGTTAACTCAATTAAGCGTTAAAGGCAGTTTTAGCCAGAAAAAGAAATCTCCTTCTAAACTAATTTTACAAAACTTTAACGCCAATTTTGGCGCTGGTCATATTGCTGGTGATTACACCATTACCGATTTTAACAACCCGTTTATTCAATTTAAATCTACCGCAAATATTGACCTAACTTCTGCAAAAAGCTTTTTTAAATTAGATACCTTAGAAATTGCTAATGGTAATTTAAATTTGAATTTAGAATATTCTGGCTACATAAATGAATTAACAAATATAAAAGCGCATGACCTTCAAAAACTAAAAGCAACTGGTCAGCTTAGTATTACTGATGGAAACCTGAAATTGGTAAATTTCCCCTATTCACTCCAAGGTTTAAATGGCTCTTTTCAATTTAACAACAACGAAATAATTATCGATTCGTTGGTTACCAACTTCAATAGCAGTTACATTTCCTTACAAGGGAGTTTTAAAAATTTATTGGCATACCTGTTTATTGACGACCAAAAATTATTGGTAAATGCAACATTTCATTCAAAAAAAATAATATTAGATGAGCTTTTGTCGAGTATTGGAACAAGCAAAAAAGACACTGTTTATACCCTAAATCTGCCAAGAAATTTATCGTTTAACTTAAACGCCCAAATTGACACTTTTAGTTTTAGAAAATTTAAAGCCGAAAATTTTACAGCACAACTCCTACTCCAAAACAAGCAATTTACAGCCTCAAACGTTAGTTTTAATGCCATGCATGGTAAAATTAATGGCGATTTTTATATGGACGACACCAACGAAAATGAAATCGTTATTACCAGTACTGCCGATATTAAAACAATAAACATTAAAGAATTGTTTGATGAATGTGAAAATTTTGGACAAAACTATTTTGTTGCCGATAACATTAAAGGAGTAGCATCTACAACCCTTCAGTTTGCTTCAGTTTGGAACAAAAATTTGGATTTGAACAGAGATAAACTTTATGTTCTTGCCGATTTAACGATTTATAAAGGGGAATTAATAAAATACCAACCTGCACTTGCCTTGGGTAAATTTATCGAGTTAAGTGAACTAGACGATATAAAATTCGCCACGCTTCAAACCCAAATCGAAATTAAAAATCAACTCATCACTATTCCTAAAACAGAGATAAAATCATCTGCGTTAGATTTAACCATTTCTGGAACGCATTCGTTCGACAACGCCATTGATTATCGTTTTAAATTACTGATGAATGATGTGTTGTGGAAAAAAGCAAAATCTACGAAGAAAGAAAATTCGGAGTTCGGATATGTTGAGGATGATGGACTGGGGAAAGCGGTACTATTTTTACACATGACAGGAACTGTTTCGAACTACAAATTAACCTATGATACCAAAAGCTTAAAAGAAAAATGGAACGACGATATTAAGGAGGAAAAACGAACCTTAAAACAAATTTTAAAAGACGAATTCGGTTGGTTTAAAAAAGACAGCACACTTACCGACCCTAAAAAACCTAAGAAAGATGGCTTTTTAATTGAATGGGAAGAAGATACGAGCAAGTCGGAAGTGGGAAGTCCGAAGTCCGAAGACCGAAGTGGGAAGACGGAAGATAAAAAAACAGAGAAAAAAGGGTTAGGAAAGTTGATTGATAAAATTGCTAAGCCTGAGGCAGAGGAATACGAAAAAAGTGATGATTTTTAGATAGTGTCATTTAAAAAAAACATTACATTTAACTATTATGAAAGATTATAAGATTGTGGTTGTGTCAAACAAATTGAATAGTGTTGTTAAATACTTATTTCATACAATATTAGCACTTAACTTAATCATTTCAGTTTACCTTTTCATAAATGATATCTCCTCTTATTTTGGTAAATCGCTTATTTCTTTAATTGTTTTAGGTGCTATTTTCTCTCTTATTTTAAGGAAGAATTATATAATTAAGGTTTTAGGTGATTTTCAAATTTCTAAAAACGACATTATTATTAATATTGATGGAAACTTGTATAAAAAAAATAATTTAAAGGATTATATAATTCAAATAGATGGATACACGAATCAAATTACCTTTTTGTATGGTTCATTTTTAATTAGCAAAGGATTTGAAAATCAGATTTCTTTTACATTAACAACCAATAAACATTACGAGTATTATTTTATAATTAAAGATAAAGAGGATTATGAATTTATTAATGAATGTGAATTAATATATGTACGATAGAAATTTTTTTAATAAGTTTTCCAATTTTCTCTAACCCATAGCGAGTATTTTCTCTCACAAGCTTCAGCTAGTGAAGTAAGCAAAAAAACTATTTTATAGAAAACTATCGGACTGAAAAGAATTAATTATCTTTGTTAAAAGCAATTTGATATGAATAAAATTGAATTAAAGGCTAATCTTCACCATATTATCGATCAATTAGACAGCGTTGAATTGCTTAAAAAATATTACAACGAACTAAAAGATATGGTTAAAAGCTCTAATTCGAAAGTTTGGGAAAATCTTTCATCAGAGCAACAGCAAGAAATTCTTTTAGCTTATGAAGAAAGCGAATCTAAAAAAAATCTAATTGATAACGAATCAATTATTAATCGAATTAAAAAAACGTTGTGAAAATTTTTTGGACAACAAGAGCTTCAAGCAATTTGGATAAAATACTTGAATATCTTGAAAAAGAATGGAGTGTAAATTCTGTTAAAAAGTTCAATAACAAACCCTTAGATTTTCTCGAAATACTTAAGAAAAAACTTGAAATTGGCAAAATAATTCTGCACGATAAAAATATTCGGGCTTTTGTTCTCACTAAACAGAACACCATTTTTTATAGGATTAAGCACAACCAAATTATAATACTCCATCTTTTTGACAATCGAATGAATCCAAAAAATCAATTAAAAAACACCTAACCTTGTAAACTCAATTTGACCTCACAAACTCCATTAGCAGAACGATTACGTCCATCTACATTCGATGATTATGTTGGTCAGGAACACTTGATTGGGAAAAATTCTACGTTGCGTAATGTTATTGAAAAAGGAATTATTCCTTCCATGATTTTTTGGGGGCCACCTGGAGTTGGAAAAACGACGTTAGCCAACATTATTGCCACACACACTAAACAACCTTTCTATACCTTAAGTGCGATAAATTCTGGTGTTAAAGACATTCGTGAAATTATTGACAAAGCCAAATCGCAGCAACTTTTTGGCACAAAAAACCCGGTGCTGTTTATTGATGAAATTCATCGTTTTAGCAAATCGCAACAAGATTCGTTATTGGGTGCAGTAGAAAAAGGAATTGTTACGTTGATTGGTGCTACCACCGAAAATCCCTCGTTTGAAGTTATTTCGGCATTGTTATCACGTTGTCAGGTGTACATACTAAAAGAGCAAACCAAAGAAGATTTAACCAAACTTTTACACATTGCTTTAACCAAAGATGAATTTTTAAAGAAAAAGAAAATCAACATTTTAGAGTACGAAGCTTTGTTGCAACTTTCGGGTGGAGATGCTCGGAAATTACTCAACACACTAGAAATTGTGGTCAATAATTTTGAAACTGAACCCATAGATATTTCCAACGATATGGTGATTGAAATTGTTCAGCAAAACATGGTGCGTTACGATAAAACCGGCGACCAGCATTATGATATTATTTCGGCTTACATCAAATCCATTCGTGGTAGCGACCCCAACGGAGCAGTGTATTGGCTGGCTCGTATGCTCGAAGGTGGCGAAGACCCTAAATTTATTGCCCGACGATTGTTGATTTTATCTTCCGAAGACATTGGAAATGCCAACCCAACAGCGTTGGTAATTGCCAACAATTGTTTTCAAGCCATCAACGTAATTGGTATGCCGGAAGCTCGAATTATTTTATCGCAAGCAACCATTTATTTAGCTACATCGCCAAAAAGTAATGCTTCTTACCAAGCCATCAATGAAGCTATGGATTTAGTAAGAAAAACAGGAAATTTATCCGTACCTCTTCACATCAGAAATGCACCAACCAAACTGATGAAAGACATTGGTTATGGTGCTAATTATGCTTATTCGCACAGTTACGAAGGCAATTTTAAAGCCCAGGAATATTTACCCGACGAAATTAAAAATGCCAAGTTTTACGAACCTGGTAAAAATGCCAAAGAAGATAGTATTCGTAAATTTTTAAAAGACAATTGGAAGGATAAATACAACTATTAATTAGATAATTTACTTTCTCAACTGCACTGCCAACAAGGTGTTTTTCATTAAAGATGCAATAGTCATGGGTCCTACTCCACCAGGAACTGGTGAAATAAACGCACATTTTGGAGCAACTTCATCAAATTTTACATCACCAATTAAACGATAACCTGATTTTTTTGTGGCATCTTCAATTCTATGAATACCTACATCAATAACGGTTGCGCCCTCTTTAACCATATCGGCAGTTAAAAATTCCGGTTTACCAATGGCAATAATTAATATATCAGCTTGTAAAGTAATTGCTGCCAAGTTTTTTGTTCGGCTATGGGTAAGTGTTACCGTACAGTTTCCGGGGTAAGAATTTCGAGCCATTAAAATACTCATGGGAGAGCCAACAATATGGCTTCTACCAATCACTACACAATGTTTACCTTCGGTAGGAATGTTGTAATGGCGTAGCATTTCAACAATTCCATAAGGTGTAGCAGGTAAAAAACCAGGTAAATCCAACACCATTTTCCCTAAACTTACGGGATGAAATCCATCCACATCTTTTAATGGAGAGATGGATTCAGTTACTTTTTGTTCGTCGATGTGTTTTGGCAAAGGCAACTGAACAATAAAACCGTCAATATTATCATTGTTGTTTAATCGTTCTATTTCTTTCAACAATGCTTCTTCAGAAATGGTTTCTGGCAATCGCACTAAAGACGATCCAAAACCCACTTTTTCGCATGCTTTTACTTTCGCATTTACATACGTTTGACTCGCACCATCGTTTCCAACCAAAACTGCTGCTAAATGAGGGATTTTTCCACCCCTCAACTTTATGGCTTCAACTTCTTGAGCAATATCATTTTTTATCTTATCTGAAACTTCTATTCCGCTTATTATCTTCATGGTTGCTGGTTGTTGGTTTCTTGTTGATTGTAAACTGAGAACTGACAACTATTATCTCGGTTTCGGCATACTTTTCATCAATTGAGCCATTTTATTTTTGTCGCCCATCATTTTCATCATCTTGCTGGTTTGCTCAAACTGTTTAATCAACTTGTTCACTTCTTGAATGTTCGTTCCACTTCCGTTGGCAATACGTTTACGTCGATTACCATTTAATACTTGTGGATTGGCTCTTTCCAAAGGAGTCATTGATTGTATAATAGCCTCAATTCCTTTAAACGCATTGTCATCAATATCAATATCTTTCATGGCTTTTCCAACTCCAGGAATCATTCCCATCAAATCTTTAACGTTACCCATTTTTTTGATTTGACCAATTTGCTCCATAAAATCGTTAAAATCGAACTGGTTTTTTGCAATTTTTTTTTGTAATGCTCTAGCTTTTACCTCATCGTATTGTTCTTGGGCGCGTTCAACCAAACTTACCACATCGCCCATTCCCAATATCCTATCCGACATCCGTTCTGGATAGAACACATCTAAGGCATCCATTTTTTCACCGGTACCCACAAACTTAATGGGTTTGTCCACCACCGAACGAATTGACAAGGCAGCACCACCACGAGTATCACCGTCTAATTTGGTTAATACAACTCCATCAAAATTTAATTTATCGTTAAATGCTTTTGCAGTATTTACAGCATCTTGTCCAGTCATGGAATCCACCACAAACAATATTTCTTGAGGATCGATGGCTTTTTTTACCTGCTCAATCTCATTCATCATATTTTCATCCACCGCCAAACGACCAGCAGTATCGACAATAACTACATTATAACCTTTAGCTTTTGCATGAGCAACTGCTTTTTTAGCAATATCAACAGGGCTTTTATTTTCTTTATCACTCCAAACTTCCACACCTATTTGTTCACCCAACACGTGCAATTGGTCAATTGCTGCAGGACGATAAACGTCGCCAGCTACGAGCATAGGCGATTTACCTTTTTTGGTTTTTAAATAATTAGCCAATTTCCCAGAAAAGGTGGTTTTACCTGAACCCTGTAAACCTGCAATTAAAATTACTGCTGGATTACCTTTTAGGTTAATCTCTTTCATTCCACCACCCATCAACGAGGTTAACTCATCGTGAGTAATTTTAACCATCAACTGATTTGGCGAAATGGCATTAATAACATTTGCTCCAAGAGCTTTTTCCTTTACCGTATCGGTAAATTGTTTCGCCACTTTATAGCTAACATCGGCATCTAACAATGCTTTTCTGATTTCTTTTACTGTTTCAGCTACATTTATTTCTGTTACTTGACCTTGACCTTTTAATACTTTAAAGGCTCTCTCTAACTTATCGGATAAATTATCAAACATGTTTTTTAATTTTTTTAACACAAATCATGGAACGCTGATAAACTGCTAAAGCAGTATATACGCTGATTGTTATGATTAAATATGATCTGTCTTAACTAATCATAGTAATCTGGGTCATCAACGTTCTATTTTTCTAATGCGAAATTAAGATAAAATTTGATTGTTGAAAAATACTTCTTAGCCTGTTTATAACCAACTTAGTATGGATGTAACTTTATCTCTAAAAAATAATCTTAACACATAGACGCATAGCTTATTTTGGTTCAAAGAAAACATAAACAAAACATAGTTTTCTCCGATAAATCGGAGAGGTACTATAGTGAAACTATCCAATTAAGCTTTGGCAAAAAAAATTATCCTTTGTGTCTATGTGTTAAAAAAATCTATTTTAAATCAACTTTAATTTTAAAAACTTAAATACTATGCGAAGAACAAATCAACTGATAGGACTGATAATAGTTTCATCTGCTTTATTATTAAGTTCTTGTGTACCAACTTATAAATGTGGAGACCCCATTCCAGATAAAAAAATATTTGGAGGAAAAAAACTTAAAAATTTAGTTAATGAGCGCAACGAGCTTTGTGTGAATTTAGCCAATAAAGAATCTGAAAATGCTCAGTTAACCAATGATAAAAATAAGTTAACAAGTGATTTATCTGGCTTACAAAAAGAACACGACAACCTTAACGCAAAATACCAAGGGTTGATTGACGAAAACATGTCGCAAGCCAACCAATACACGAAAACATTAAAAGAAAAATCAGTCGAATTAAATCAAAAAGAAAAATTATTAGCCGACAGAGAAAAAGCATTGAAAGAAATGCAACAAATTATTTCTAGAAAAGATTCGATAACCAACCGATTGAATGATATTTTGAGAAATGCTTTGTTAGGATTTAAATCCGACGAACTTTCTGTTGAAATTAAAAACGGAAAAGTGTACGTTTCGATGTCGGATAAATTATTATTTAAATCGGGAAGTGCCACAGTTGAAACCAAGGGTGTTGAAGCATTAAAAGTATTATCGGATGTATTAAACAAAAATGCTGATATTGATATTTTAGTTGAAGGACACACTGACAGCATTCCTATTAAAACTGCCATGTATAAAGACAATTGGGACTTAAGTGTAATTCGTGCAACATCTATCGTTCGTTTACTTTCTGAGGAATATAAAGTATCTTCAACCAGAGTTGCAGCATCTGGTAAAGGCGAGTTTTTTCCAAAAGCACCCAATTCAACACCCGAAGGGAGAGCAAAAAACAGAAGAACAGAAATTATTCTCTCCCCAAAAATGGATGAGATTATGAATTTATTGAATAGTAAGTAAGAATTATTATCATAAATTTATTTAATCATGAAATTTACATACTTCGCATTTTTTTAAGCCACCTTCATCATTTAAAAATTATTATACTATGGTATTGGATAAAATTGAAAATTATAAAAATTACACTAACCTTTCTGATAGAATTGGTAAAGCGTTGAAATACCTACAAGAAACCAATTTTACGAACATGGAACTTGGTAAACATATTATTGACGAAGACAATATGTTTGCGCTGCTTCAAGAATACCAAACTAAAGAGCCTGCAAACTGTAAATTAGAAGGACACCACAAATACATTGATGTTCAATACATGATTAAGGGTGACGAAGTAATGGGAGTAACCACATTAATCCATCAGGTACCTTATCAAAAAAACGTAGTGGATGATTATTTTTTCTATAACGATGATACTTCATTAATCAACATTAAGGAAGGAATGTTTACTATATTTTTTCCTGACGACTTGCACATGCCATGCATAAAATCGGGACAAATAGCCAACGTAAGAAAAGTAGTTATTAAAGTACGGATTTGAAATAAATAGCCAAAATAACTATACGTTCAGTAAATAGTTTAATTCTACATCTAGAAATTTCTATTACAACACTACAATCTAATTAACAATGCGTTATAAAAAAGTTGGGCTCTAGTTTAAAATAGGTATTATTTTGTATATTTGCGTATGAAATTATCAG
>JAVHRO010000045.1:0-4225 GCA_036171675.1 Vicingus sp.
ATAGTAGTAATATGCTCTTTAGAAGAATTTACCATTAATTTTGTCCATTAAGCCTCATTTTTGTATAGTAGTTTAATTCTCGATACAAATTTCACTCATTTCAATCGTGAAATTCACTCGAATTGACAAATTTTCTTACAAATGCACAACGGGTTTATATAAAGTTAATATTTAAAGCTGAACAACTTAGTTTAGTACTTGTTGACAATTTTGACAATAAGAAAAGATAGTTTTTTTATAGTTTAGTTAGGGTTAGTTTAATTAAAAAAGTCCGGAGCTTCAGCTACCGGACTTTTTATTAACATAAAACTTATCTAAAAAAAGGGGGTACAATTTAATTTGCCAGAACCTATAAAAAATAATTTTTATCGTTTATTTTTAATTTGTTCTTAAAGCTTTCGTTCACACTGTTTCCATAACTACTTCCTTCACCTTTTAAAGCAAAGATAACCACGAAAAGCACAGCAAGTATTAAAGCAACTAATATCATAAATCGTTTTATTTATTAATTTCATCTACAAAAATACAACTTTTATCGAAATAAAAAAATTTTATCGAAGTTTTTTTTAATTTCATCGAATAATGAAGTTTATTTATCTTATTCGACATGCAAAATCTAGTTGGAACATCCCCAACTTAGATGATTTTAATCGTCCATTGAATAAAAGAGGTATAGAAAATGCTAAACTAATGGGAAAAAAATTAACTGAACTCAACTGTAATCCCGACTATATAATTAGCAGTTCAGCAATAAGAACAGCTGAAACTTCAGCTATACTTTCAAAAGCAACTGGGTATAACTTTAATAAATTAGTTTTTACAAATGCATTATACGAAACGAATCTGAACGAAATGATACAAATCATAAATAAATTACCAAACCACACAAAAGAAGTGATATTAATCTCACACAATCCTACCATTACCAAGCTATCTAATTATTTAACAGACGACTATATTGATCACATACCCACCTGTGGTATAGTAAAAATTGAACTTGAAATAGAAAATTGGCAACATATAATTGAAGGAATTGGTCGTAAAATTTTCTTTATTTATCCGAAAATGTTTTAAAACCTAACCATATTTTTCTTTTAAATAGACCGAGATTATTTTATCTTTGAGCATTCATTAAATAATTAACTTTAACACTAATGGCAAAAAAAGAAAATTTGGCATTCAACACCAACGAAGATGTAAACAAACTAATGGTTTCAGATTTGAACAGAAACCTTGAAAGAGTATATTTGGGTGGAGGTAAAAAAAGAATTGAAGCACATCACGAAAAGGGAAAACTTACCGCAAGAGAGCGAATTGATTATTTGCTTGACCCAAAATCAGCCCGAATTGAAATAGGTGCTTTTGCTGGAAACGATATGTATCCTGAATATGGAGGATGCCCATCGGGTGGTGTTATTGGTGTTATTGGTTATGTTAGTGGCAGACAATGTATTGTAACCGCAAACGATGCTACCGTTAAAGCAGGAGCTTGGTTTCCTATTACCGGTAAAAAGAATTTACGATTACAAGAAATTTCAATCGAAAATAAATTACCTATTATTTACTTAGTGGACAGCGCAGGAGTGTTTCTACCAATGCAAGATGAAATATTTCCTGATAAAGAACATTTTGGACGAATATTCAGAAATAACGCCAAAATGTCATCGATGGGAATTCTTCAAGTTTCTGCCATTATGGGAAGTTGTGTTGCTGGAGGTGCCTATTTGCCAATTATGAGCGATGAGGCTATGATAGTTGATAAAACAGGTTCAATATTTTTAGCAGGTTCATATTTAGTAAAAGCAGCTATTGGTGAAACTATAGATAATGAAACCCTTGGTGGAGCAACCACGCATTGCGAAATATCGGGTGTAACTGACTATAAATGTAAAGACGATAAAGACTGTTTAGATAGGATCAAAAACATCATGAGTAAAATTGGTGATTACGATAAAGCTGGCTTTAATCGTGTAAAACCAATAAAACCAAAATTAGACGAAAACGAAATTTTTGGAATTTTACCAGATTCAAGAGAAAAACCTTACGATATTAAAGACATTATCTACCGTTTAGTAGATAATTCTGAATTTGAAGAATACAAAGAAGATTATGGTAAAACAATTGTATGTGGTTATACTAGAATTGATGGCTGGTCGGTTGGAATTGTTGCAAATCAACGAATTGTAGTGAAATCTGCAAAAGGCGAAATGCAGTTTGGTGGTGTAATTTATTCAGATTCTGCAGATAAATCAGCTCGATTTATTATGAATTGTAATCAAAAGAAAATACCGCTACTTTTTCTTCAAGATGTAAGTGGGTTTATGGTTGGTTCACGTTCTGAACATGGAGGTATTATTAAAGATGGAGCTAAAATGGTGAACGCACAAGCAAATTCGGTAGTACCAAAATTTACTGTAATTATTGGTAATTCTTATGGGGCAGGAAATTATGCGATGTGTGGAAAAGCATATGACCCACGTTTAATTGTCGCGTGGCCTACTGCCCAACTAGCAGTAATGAGTGGCGCCTCGGCTGCAAAAACTTTATTGCAAATTGAAGTTGCTGCTTTAAAATCGAGAGGAGAACTAATTACCAAAGAAAATGAAGACGAGCTTTATAACACTATCAAAAACCGATATGACAGACAAATATCTCCTTATTATAGTGCCGCCCGATTATGGACCGATGCTATTATCAATCCATTAGAAACACGCAAATGGGTTTCTATGGGAATTGAAGCAGCAAATCATGCTCCAATCGAAAAACCTTTTAACGTTGGTGTTATTCAAGTTTAAATAATTATTTTTGCCTAAATCATTTAATTTTCATTTATTTACAAATAAATTTTAATACTAATTCATCAAAACAATATGAAAAAATTATCCGTAAAATTATTAGCATTTTTGGTTGTTTTTAGTGGTCTATTTTACTCTTGTGGAGGAAATCAAGAAGCCGAAGAAGAAACAACTGCTGAAGTATCAACAACACCAAGCGATTCTACTGATGAAGTAACTTATGTGCTGCCTTCTCCCTTACAAATCGTTAGTTTATTTAAAAATGCTGGTTTAGAGTATGTTGGTGGGTTAACCAATCCTAAAGAAAATGTAAATACATATAACGCTAAAACTGGTTTAAAAATAAACTTTGGTGTTTATGCAGCAGATATGTCTTACGCTATTACAAATAATCAAAATCAAGAAGCAATTAATTATTTAAATGCATTACGACAAATGTCTGAAAAAATATGGATGACTGACGTATTTAATAGCACTGGAGTTGCGGAAAGATTAGAAAAAAATGTAGGCAAAGAAGATTCTTTGACTAGTATAATGGCTGATTTACAAATGCAACTTGATGATTATTTAGATGAAAATGGTTCAAGTAGTGCTGGTGCAGTTATTTTTGCTGGTGCTTGGATAGAATCAATGTACTTAGCATTGAATTCGAACAAAAACACGAATGAAAAATTAACCTTAAGAATATCTGAACAAGCAGTAATCATTGATAACATCATTAATGCTGTTAAACAAGCCAATGAAGATAAAGAATATGATGGATTGATTACTTCAATGGAAAAAATTAAAACGAATATGACAACTGCTGAAAATTCAATGTCAACAGAGCAATTAACCAATTTAAAAATCACTATTACAGAAATTAGAACTAACTTAATTAAAGGATAATTATATGACAAAGCTAATTAGACTCTTCACTATTGTTTTAACTATAGTTTCAAGTTCGCATATTATTGCTCAAGAAGCTGATGACAATTGTGATGCAACAGCATTAAAGGCAACATTAAAACCATTCTTAATGCCTGTATATAAATACGACTCATCTAATACTACAAAAATAACTTATAAAACAGAGAAACAAGGAAAAGAAATTGAAGTTCCTCTTTTTGCAAGTGAAAAATATCGATTGTTGTTTAACACTTCTGCAGCTTCTGATGTAGAAATTTATGTTTATGATAAACCAAAAGGAAATGCTAGCAGAACTCTACTATTTGCCTCTAAAAGTAAAGTAGCCAGAGAAGGTTTATATTCATTTGAACCAGAGAAATCTGCCCCAGTATATATTACATATATTATTCCAGGAACAGAAGAAGTTGATAAAAATGGTTGTGTAGTATTTTTATTAGGTTATAAGTTCTAATTCAACAAACTATTTAAATAAAAAAGAGGGTGTCTAAAAAGAAATAGACAGCCTCTTTTTTTTATCTCAA
>JAVHRO010000046.1:0-4215 GCA_036171675.1 Vicingus sp.
AATCAGCTGTTTATATCATTTTTGTATAGTAGTTTAATTCTCGATACAAATTTCATTCATTTCAATCGTGAAATTCACTCGAATTGACAAATTTTCTTACAAATGCACAACGGGTACATTTTAATAATTCAGTACAATTTATCATAAAATGAGGGGTTAAGCATATTTATTCAAAATATGAGTAACTTTGAGGTTCAAATTATTTAGATGACTTCTTTTACTACAGGAAAACTTCTTGAACAAGTTAACTTTCCTAATGAACTTAGAGAAAAAATTGCCGAAGACGATTTGCCACAGTTTTGTGAAGAATTAAGAGAATATATTGTCGATGTTGTTTCTAAAAAGGGAGGTCATTTTGGTGCCAGTCTAGGAGTTGTAGAGCTTACTGTTGCTTTGCATTATGTATTTAATACTCCACATGATAAATTGGTTTGGGATGTGGGTCATCAAGCTTACGGACACAAAATACTCACTGGTAGACGAAACAGCTTTCATACGAATAGAAACTACAAAGGAATAAGTGGTTTCCCGAAACTAGCTGAAAGTGAATACGATGCGTTTGGTGTTGGGCATTCATCTACCTCAATTTCAGCAGCTTTAGGTATGGCAGTTGCATCCCGACAGTTAAATGAGCCTCGTCAACATGTTGCAATTATTGGTGATGGCTCTATGACCGCTGGATTGGCCTTTGAAGGTCTAAATCATGGGGGTGTTGAAAATACCAATCTGTTAGTCATTCTCAATGATAACTGTATGGCTATAGATCCAAATGTTGGGGCATTGAAAGAATATCTTACAGATATTACAACATCTCATACTTACAATAAAGTAAAAGATGAAGTATGGAATTTGTTAGGAAAAGTGAGCAAATTCGGTCCTAACGCCCAATTAATTGCTCAAAAAATAGAAAACGGAATAAAGTCAGCACTTTTAAAACAAAGTAACTTATTCGAATCCTTGAATTTCAGGTATTTCGGACCAATTGATGGGCACGACGTCAATTACATGGTGAAGGTGTTGAACGACTTAAAAGATATCCCTGGTCCAAAAATATTACATTGTATTACAGAAAAAGGTAAAGGATATAAGCCAGCTGAACAAGGTGATGCCACTAAATGGCATGCGCCAGGATTGTTTAATAAAGAAACTGGTGAAATCATTAAAATAATTTCTCAAAACCCTCAACCTCCTAAATTTCAAGATGTTTTTGGTCATACCATCGTAGAATTAGCTGAAAAAAATGATAAAATAGTTGGAGTTACTCCTGCAATGCCTTCTGGTTGCTCACTTAATATTATGATGAAAGCAATGCCTGATAGAGCATTTGATGTTGGTATTGCAGAACAACACGCTGTTACATTTTCTGCTGGAATGGCGGCACAAGGATTAATACCATTTTGCAATATTTATTCATCTTTTATGCAACGGGCCTATGACCAAGTAATACATGATGTGGCCTTACAAAAATTGCCAGTAATTTTTTGTCTTGATAGAGGAGGTTTGGTTGGCGCTGATGGAGCAACACATCATGGAGCATACGATTTGGCTTTTTTTAGATGTATTCCTAACATGATTGTTTCAGCACCTATAAATGAAGAAGAATTGCGTAATTTAATGTATACAGCTCAATTAGAAAATAATGGACCTTTTTCAATTCGATATCCTAGGGGTAATGGCTCTATGATTGATTGGAAAACCCCATTTAAGAAATTAACAATTGGCGAGGGGAAAAGATTAAGAAATGGAAATGATATTGCCATACTTTCAATTGGTTCGATTGGAATTGAAGCGATTAAAGCAATTGAAATTTTAGAAAAAGAGGGATTAAGTATTGCTCATTACGACATGCGGTTTGTGAAACCAATTGATGAATTGTTATTGCACGAAGTTTTTACCAAATTTAACAA
The DNA here is from genome assembly GCA_036171675.1 of Vicingus sp. Lineage (GTDB taxonomy): Bacteria > Bacteroidota > Bacteroidia > Flavobacteriales_E > Vicingaceae > Vicingus. The sequence continues at coordinate 1,908 of JAVHRO010000046.1, forward strand.
GGTAATAACATTGGAAGATGGTTGTATAATGGGTGGAATGGGAAGTGCTGTACTTGAATTTATGTCGGATAATAATTATATTGCAACCATAAAACGATTGGGGTTACCTGATCGTTTTGTTGAACATGGTACTCAAGAAGAACTTTATAACGAATGTTTTTATAATGCTGATGCAATAATAAAAACGGTGAGACAAATGGTTCAAAAATCACTTAGTAAAGTACTTGCTTAATTTTGATTAAAACATCCTTAAATATATTAGATAAAACCACTTGGTTAAACAGAAATAAACCTTTTATTATTGCTGGACCTTGTAGTGTGGAAAGTAAAGAACAGGTATTAAGTACTGCTCAGTTAATCGCAAAAAATAGTACTATTTCTGTTTTAAGAGGTGGAATTTGGAAACCTCGAACACGTCCAAATTCTTTTGAAGGAGTGGGTGGTATTGGATTAAAATGGTTAAAAGATGCAGGATTATCGATTGGTGTGCCTGTAGCAACAGAAGTTGCTAATGCACAACATGTGGAACAATGTTTGAAAAACAATATAGACATACTATGGATTGGCGCTAGAACAACTGTAAATCCTTTTTCTGTTCAAGAAATAGCCGAAGCTTTAAGAGGTGTTGACATTCCTATTTTTATTAAAAACCCCATCAATCCTGATATTAATTTGTGGGTCGGAGCAATTGAACGAATTAATGCTATTGGAATTAATAAAATTGCGGCAATTCATCGTGGATTTTCATCATTTGATAAAAGTTCTTATCGAAATACACCCATGTGGGAAATTCCAATTGAACTAAAAATGTTGTGCCCTGATTTACCTATTTTTTGCGATCCTAGTCATATTTCTGGAGATAAAATGTTAATTCAAGGAGTGGCTCAAAAGGCTCTCGACATGGAGATGGACGGGTTAATGATTGAGTCTCACATAAATCCTTTGTTGGCGAAGAGTGATGCCGAACAACAGCTAACACCAGAAGAACTTAATGTTTTACTAAACAGCTTAACAATAAGAGAGACGCTAACTCAAAACAAGGATTTAATAAATACCATTGAACAATTGAGGGTAGTTATTGATGAGTTGGATGAAGAATTGATTAATAAATTTGCATCCCGAATGGCAATTATTGAGAAAATTGGGGTGTACAAAAAAGAAAATAATCTAACTATTCTTCAATTAGATCGTTGGGAAAAAATATTAGGTAATAGAACTTTTTTGGCACAAAAAGTAGGCTTGAGCCATGATTTTATTCGTAAAATGCTCGAACTCATTCATCAAGAATCTATTTTGATACAGAATAAAGTAATGAATAACAGGGAAGCCTCCCCAACCCCTCCGAAGGAGGGGCTTTCGCAAAGGGACGAATAAGGAAGACGGAAGCACTTCGGTCTGCGTCCGTCAACTGACTGATTTCATCAAAAAAACAATGTAAAATTTACCCAATTCTTTCGGTATGCGAATAACACGTAGCATGATCTTCTCTACAAAAACCAAGTAAAGTAATGCCTAATTCTTTGGCAAAATCTACTGCTAAGGTTGATGGAGCGGAAACAGCAGCTAAAATTCCAATTTTTGCAGCAAAAATTTTTATAACAATTTCGTACGATATTCTTCCGCTTACCACGATGCAACTGGGTTGTTTTAATTTGCCGTTAAGAATTAAATCACCAATGACCTTGTCCACCGCATTGTGTCGGCCAATATCCTCCATAATGGAAAGTAGTTCTCCTTTGTTGTTAAATGCAGCCGCAGCGTGTGATCCACCGGATTGTAAAAAAGTGTGTTGACTCTTTTTCATTTGCTCAAACATACCAACAAGTGTTTTATGAGAAATGGTGTAATCGGGAATTTTATCGTGGTGTTGTACCAATTCGTTCAATTCTTTTTTGCCACAAATGCCGCACGACGAAACCGATAAAAAATTTCGACTGTTTAAATAACCTTTGCCCAACAGTTTTTTATCAACGGTTACATTAGCTACGGTCATGTTATCCTCTTCCGAAAGCGAAATCAAAAGTTGTTGTTGGGTATTACGGTAAATGTCTTCGGAATACAACAAACCTGTAATTAATTGTTTGTCGTTACCGGGTGTTCGCATGGTAACGGTAAACGGTTCGTTGTTGATACAAATTTGTAAAGGTTGTTCAACGGTTAAATTATCGTTAACCATGATGGTTTTTGAAGAAGTAAACTTTTTAGCTTGGTAATTGTCGAACGCCATTTAAAAATTCAAATAAAAATCTGCCGTTAAATTACGATATTCTTCGGTGTAACGATGTCTTTTTTATAAATATACAGAAGT
>JAVHRO010000047.1:0-4181 GCA_036171675.1 Vicingus sp.
AAATTAAAATTTGTTGCATAAAAAAAGAGGATGCCTTTTTGGACACCCTCTTTTAATAATTAAATGGCTAATATTAATAACGGTAGTGTTCTGGTTTAAACGGACCATTAACATCAACGCCAATGTAAGCTGCTTGTTCTGGAGATAGCGTAGTTAATTCGACACCAATTTTTGCTAAATGTAATTTGGCTACTTTTTCATCTAAGTGTTTTGGTAACATGTAAACTTCATTTTTATATGCTGCAGAATTTGTCCATAACTCAATTTGAGCCAAAGTTTGATTGGTAAATGAGTTGCTCATTACAAACGATGGGTGACCAGTAGCACAACCTAAGTTAACCAATCTACCTTCTGCCAATAAAATAATGTGTTTTCCTTTTATAGTATACAAATCAACTTGTGGTTTAACCGTATTTTTGGTGTTGCCGTAGTTTTTGTTTAACCAAGCTACATCTATCTCAGTATCGAAATGGCCAATGTTACAAACGATGGTTTTATCTTTCATTGCTTCGAAATGACGACCTACAACGATATCTTTATTTCCTGTGGTGGTAACAACGATATCAGCTTCAGAAATGGCATTATCTAATGTTTTAACAGCAAATCCATCCATTGCAGCTTGCAAAGCACAAATGGGGTCTATTTCAGTAACTACAACTCTAGCTCCAGCACCTTTTAGCGAAGCTGCAGAACCTTTACCAACATCGCCATATCCACAAACTACAGCTACTTTTCCTGCCATCATTACATCTGTAGCTCTTCTAATGCTATCAACTAACGATTCTTTACAACCATATTTATTGTCAAATTTTGATTTAGTTACAGAATCGTTTACATTTATTGCAGGCATGACCAATGTTCCTTTTAACACTCTTTCATAAAGTCGATGAACACCAGTAGTAGTTTCTTCAGATAAACCTTTAATGCCCTTTGTTAATTCAGGGTAACGATCAAAAACCATGTTGGTTAAATCACCACCATCATCTAAAATCATATTCAATGGTTTTCCTCCTTTAAAAGCAAACAAGGTTTGTTCAATACACCAATCGAATTCCTCTTCGTTTAAACCTTTCCATGCATAAACAGGAATACCTGTAGCAGCAATTGCAGCAGCAGCTTGATCTTGAGTAGAGAAAATATTACAAGACGACCAGCTAACTTCAGCACCTAATTCAACCAATGTTTCTATTAAAACAGCAGTTTGAATGGTCATGTGTAAACATCCAGCAATACGAGCGCCAGTAAGCGGTTTTGATTTTCCAAATTCTTTTCTTAAACTCATTAAACCAGGCATTTCTGCTTCGGCTAACATAATTTCTTTTCTTCCCCATTCTGCAAGGGAAATGTCTTTAACTTTGTAAGGTAATTTTTCCACAGTTGTGTTATTCATTGTATTTAGTTTTTATATTTTTGGATAACAAAGTTAACCAATAAGTATATACCAAAATTAAAATGCCAAAAGTTCAAGAAAAAAACATTTATCCTTATTATAAAATTGGAGTTTGGCATATTACCGAATCGAGTAACGAATTGATTAATATGTTGAAAATCAACAACATTAATGTTGGTAAAATGATTGATACCAAAAGTGAAATTCGATTAAAACAATGGCTCGCAATTCGTTTGTTGCTTAACAATTTTTATCCTAATACTACCATCGAATACGATAAGCATGGAAAACCCATACTTTCTAATGGGGTAGAAATTTCAATTTCTCATGCTGGAGTTTTTGCAGTTATTGCGTTAAACGAAAAAGGAAAATGTGGTATTGATATAGAACAATGTGCCGAAAAAGTTGATCGTATAAAGCATAAATTTTTAAATCAGCAAGAGCTCGATTTTGTTGAAACTAGCATTAATAAAATAAACCAATTAACTACATTTTGGTGCGCAAAAGAAGCCTTGTACAAAATGTATGGCGAAAAAGAATTGATTTTTAACGAGCAACTTTTTGTCGAAACCTCAATGGAAAAAGATACGTTAAAAGGAACCATTAAAGTGGGTAATAAATTAACAAATCACCTATTGAAAGTCGAAAAAATAGACCATTACTACTTGGTATATACCATGTAATGTTTAATATTGCAACAACATGAAATCGAATAAATTATATTCCACCATTGAAACCAATTGTACAGAAAACATAAAAATGTTAGCTGTATTAATTGATCCTGACAAACAAAATTTTGCAGGTTTACACAAAACTATAACCAAGTGTAATGATGCTCAAGTTGACTTTATTTTAGTTGGTGGGAGTATAATTACGCAAGGAGATATTACTACCACGGTGAGATTTATTAAGGAGAATTCGACTATTCCGGTAATCTTATTTCCAGGAAATCATCAGCATATTTGTAGTAATGCCGATGGTATTTTATTTATTTCATTAATTTCTGGAAGAAATCCTAATTTTTTAATTGGTAATCAAGTATTATCGGCTCCCATTTTGAAAAAAACCGAGTTGGAAATTATTCCAACAGGGTATATGTTGGTAGATTGTGGCACAACTACTACAGCTATTTACATGAGCGAAACTCCTCCTTTACCATACAATAAACCTGATATTGCTGCAATGACCGCCTTAGCAGGAGAATATTTAGGCTTAAAATTGATGTATATTGACGGTGGTAGTGGAGCAGATAAATGCATATCAACAGCAATGATTAACAATGTAAAATCCACACTGAGCATCCCATTAATTATTGGTGGAGGTATAAAATCGGCCATTCAAGCCAGAGATATCTACCAAGCTGGTGCCGATTTTATAATAATTGGAAATGGAGTTGAAAATGACAGAAACCTAATTCAGGAAATTAGCAAGGTTAAGTCATCGTTTAATTTGTTGAGTGTTAAAAGCCATTAAAACAATTCTAGCTGGGTAGGTACAGGTTCTTTCTCAACTTCATTGATTCCCCAAAAATTTAAAATATTACCAAACTGTTTGTCGGTAATTCGTAACACGCTTACTTTACCCAACGGAGGCAACCATTTTTGAATTCTGGTTTCGTGTACATCAGCACTTTCGCCACTTGCACAATGCCTTGCGTAAACCGAAAATTGCATCATACTAAATCCATCTTTCAGTAAGTTCTTACGGAAAATACCTGCGTTTTTTCTATCCTTTTTTGTTTCGGTAGGCAAGTCAAAAAATACAAATAACCACATAATTCGGTATGCATTTAGCTCCATAAGTTGGGATAAATAATTTTTCGACTAGCACCTGTATAACATTGCTGCAAAGAGCTTGTTGTGGTGTTTAATGCCACCATTAAAGGGCTAACCGAATCTTCAAAATAAACGGTTTGAGTTAATACCGTTAATAATGCTGCTTTTATGGGTGTAGTTAATGCTGTTTCGTTGTATTTTTCAATGATTTCAAGCACTTTTGCATCTACTAGTGGGCGATAGGGTTCCATAATATCATCAGCCAAACAAAACGCATTGTATTTGTTTCGATGATGAATTCCCAACGTGTTTAATAAACCACTTCCCGAAAGTGAACGAGCCACAGCAGCACGTAAAACAATGTAACCATAATTTAAAAACAAGTTGGGGTATTCACCATTTCGCTCTCGTTTAAAATCAAAATCAAACAAATGTTTCCAATAGTAAGCCGCAGCAGCACCTTCTCGGTTGTCGGTATCATCACTCAACACTTTTGAGGCATAATAGGCTAATGGATTTTCATCATTACCTTGTTTTTTTAACAAGGCTGCTTGGTTACTGATTTTTGCTTTTATGGTTTGTTGCCACAATTGTTTTTTTAGCGGTTCACTTGCATTGATTTGATTTTTAAAAATTTCGTGTTGAATATGATGCGAGTTTAAGTTGAGCAACATAGAACTAGGCATGTGTTTGTTGTCGCAAAATATTACAGCCACATTGTTGTTTACCAATTTTTCGAGGGTAGGAATGGAAATAAAACTTTCTTGGTGTTCGATAACTACAAAACCAATATCTTCAATGGGTACGGTAGTTTCACGGAGTTCGGTTTTTATTACCAGTTGTTCGTATTTGGTGGTTAACGAACATTTGTTGCCAAAAAATAAAGTACGTTTTATCATAATAAAACAGTTAAAATCAATGTTTTACGATATTTTATTGAATTAGGTTATCTTTTTCTCAATGTCAGTTCGAGAAGGTTTATGAATTGATAACGGAATTAAACCGTAAAGTTTATA
>JAVHRO010000048.1:0-18638 GCA_036171675.1 Vicingus sp.
AGCTAAAGCAACACATCTTTGGAACAGTGCTTAATCATGTTTCGAACACTTGTGGCGTCTCGCTCGTGGGTTTTTAACCACAAGTCAGAGAATGCGGGAGCAAGGGGCGAGAACAGCATGGCATAACCTATTAGTTAGAAGTTTCTTCTAATCTTTTAACAAAAGATTCTTTATTAGAAAACTTAACCATTAATAACCCTACCGTAATGATTAGAAGCCAAAAAATTAAAGTAGGCACTAATTCCATAAAACTATTTATTTCTTTACCTACTGGTGGTTTATAACCATCTCTTATTTCCTCTAAAATTTCTGTTCCAAAAGCAAAGTTAAAAGCAGAATGGATTAATATTGAAGAAATGATATTACCGGTTCTTAAAAATAAACCACAAAAATAGATACCTATACAAAATGCAGCAAATACTTGTGAAGAGGCAATATCAAAACCATAATCTTCTTTTGTACAAATATTCATATAATGTAATACAGCAAAAATTAAAGAGGAAAAAATAACGCCTATGTAAAATGATTTATTTTTAAAGTTGAATAACTTTAAAAATAAAGGAAGTACTATTCCTCTCATTGAAATTTCTTCGAAAATGCCAACTACAATAACACTAAATAAAAACATTAAAAGATCAAATCTTTTTACAACTAAGTATAAATCCATTTTACTAACAATGGTTGTTCCAATAATAACAAGTGGCACTATTAAAGCTGTTGGATGGCTAAATTTAAATGGTTTATTTAACCCACTAAAAGTAACTAAATTTAATTTTTTTAATAAAAAAAGAGAGAAAACGATAAGTACTCCTCTAAAAATGAAACCAGTGATGTAGTTAGAATGAAGTTCAGAATAATATTGAGAAATAAAATCCTTAAAGAACTGTCCTATAAATAGCATAAATACAATAGTAGTTACATAAAGAATAATGATTACTCCAATCTTTTTCATGGCTATAAAATTAAGGAATAAAAAAAGTGTGGTGAAAATTTCACCACACTAAGAAACAAGTTTATTACCAACTGAGAGTGAAACTACAATTTGATATATGAAGACAACAACTATCACACCAGCCTAAATCTGATGCTGGACACCCAGTTCCATTAAAACCAAAGTCGCATTTTACTTTGCCACCAAATCTAAATGGATTGCTTGGGTCTAAGTTAGAATCATCTATAACTTTGTCTAATTTGGTTTGATGTTTAAATTCAGGGCTAACTATTGGGTTAGACAACGCTCTCTTTGATTCGCCAACATATTGGAATAAACGATCTCCATTATCAAATACTGTATTAGAGGTATAAATTCCATCATTTGCAACTTTGTCGTGTCCAGTACCCTCGTCGCTAAAATTTATATCGTCAAATATGATTCTTTTTTTTAATTTACCAAAATTATGGTTACTAAAATCTAGCAATATAATCTCCCTAATATGTTTGTTTGGGTTTATGCTTCGAACTCTCGCATCAAGTATAGCTACATTTTCTTTGAATTCAACTGGAGTCATCTGAAAATCATTTTGAGGGTTACCTATGTGACACTTGTCGATAAAAACAACTTCGGGTAAATTAGGTTTAATTATTTCAGATTCATTTCCATTACCATCTTTAATGTCAATTTTCACACTCTCTCCTGCAACAAATAAATTTTTAGTGTGTAAAGTAGATTTATGAGAACAACCTGTTGTTTCATCTAGTACAGATGTAATTTGTTTATTGCCTACATCAACAGAACCTATAATTTTTGCGTCGTGTAAGATGTTTTGTGCAAATACTCCAAGTGCACATCCTGTAAGAATTAGTGTGAATAATTTTTTCATAATAATTAATTATTAGTTAATAATACCCGCTATTGGGTTTTAATTTGAATATCAAATATATGTAATTTTTTATTTGTAGGCAAATATGCTCATAATATTTTTTTAAATCAATAACACCTTTGTATAAGGTGGATATAGAAAAGAAAAATTTTATTATAAAATTTGGCAAGAATTTACAGCGAATAAGAGTACAAAAAAAACTCACTCAAGCTCAATTAGCGGCTGATTCGAATGTGGAAATCTCGCAAATAAGTAGGGTAGAAAGAGGTGTTTTAAATACTTCGTTAGGAAATATTTATGCTATTTCACAAGCACTTGGTGTACCTATAGATGAACTTTTTAAATTTTAAACATGTTCAAAGAGAAACAAGATTAAAGAGTTTGATTTAAAGAAAATTAATTTAGCATTTAACTTTCCAAGATTTTTAAAACCTTTGAAAGTTGAAAAAAAATTACAACCCAGCCAATTTTTTCAACTCCATTCCTTTAGCAATTTCTTTAAAAAGGTCAAGGTTTTTTTGATTGCCACCTTCTATGGTTAATAAAAAACGGTCGTTTACGCCTACAATTAAACTGGCATCTTTCGATTTCTTTTTTATTGTTTCCCAACCATTAACGTTTTCGTCAATACTAATGCTTTGAGAAGTTTCTTCAGAATTATCTATTTTAAAACCAGAAGCCCACATAGCAGTTGCCATAGAATACATTGCCATAGCTGCATTGTAATCGAGTAAAGTTACTTTAATATCATCGTTCCCTTTGGTAAAACGAACTTCTGCTGATGAGAACGACATTCCATTCATTTCAACCGATTCGCCTTTAGGTTCTTCTTTGGTATAACCGGTAACCGATTGAGGCAAATATTTAATCAATTCCTCATAATTCATGGCTTTGGCATCTTTGCGGTCGGCTTGTGTTTTTTCCATTTTTTTGGCTTGTTGTTGCATGTTTTGCCCCATTTTTATTAAAGCCCCCATTGGATTTTTTTCTACATCAATATTTTCTTCTTCTTTTTTCTCATTTCCTCCGCAAGCCATAAGCGCAGCCATGCTCATTACGGCAGATAATTTTAACAGTGTATTCATATGATTTTATTTAAAAGTTTCTACTAATTTTTCAACTAAGATGTTAAAAAAGTTGGTTAGCGGTGTTTCAACCATCAGTTTTAAAAATGGGTTTACATCACCATCAAATTCTAAATGTGCTAAGGTTTTGTTGTCGTCGGTTGCACTTACAAAAAGGTTTAATGTAAATTTAAAAGGTACTTTGCCGTATGAGTCTAAATAAATTAATGAAGATGGGGTTGCGGCAACTCTTTTTAATCCAATATCAGTCATACCTTTTATTCGAAATGTACAATACTCTTCGGTAGAATTCCAATTTTCAACTTTTTCTTCCGGAAAAAGTTGTTTAAAGTTGTTCATGTCCATTAAAAAGTTAAACACGTTTTCAGGAGTTTGGTTAACAGTTTTTGGCGGAGTATTTATTTTCATTTTTAGGGTCTAGTTTATGGTATTTAGTAATTTGAAGTAAAATTTATTTTTTCCAGTTTGCAGGGTCTTTTCTCCATTCTGCTAAGGAATCAACATCGGTTTTAGTAATGTAATTGTCGGCTTCGGCAGATGATATTAGCGTGTTGTAATCGCTAAGGGTGATTAATTCACAATTCGATTTTTTAAAATTGGCTTCGGCTGTTTCAAAACCGTAAGTAAAAATTGCCACCATGCCTAACACGTTGCAATGTTCCTGATGTAAGGCTTCAACAGCAGTTAAGCTGCTGCCTCCAGTAGAAATTAAATCTTCGATAACCACCACATTTTTGTTAGTTGGCACTTCACCTTCAATTAAATTTTGCATTCCATGACCTTTTGCAGCCGAGCGGATGTAAATAAAAGGTAACCCCAATTCTTCTGCCACCAGCGCACCAATGGCAATACCACCAGTAGCAACACCTGCAATAACTTCCGTTTTTGGATAATATTCTTTTATGGCTTCAACAAACTGTTGTCTTATAAAAGTTCGTATCTTTGGATATGAAAGTATTTTTCTATTATCACAATATATAGGAGAATTCCAGCCCGAAGCCCATGTAAAGTGGTTGATTGGTTGAAGTTTAATAGCCTTAATTTGTAGTAAAGATTGTGCTATTTTTTTTGCTGATTCGTTATTCAATATCATGATGCAAATGTATAAAGTTTTTATTAAGGACAAACAAATCGTTTTTACCAATAATCAACATTTTGTTGATGAAAATAGGCATTGTTTGCGTTTGTCGTTCTTTTTACCCGAATCTACTTCGTTACTCCTAAATCTGCTTGAACATAATCAAAAACTCACCACCATAGTTATTGTAGTGCACGATGTAAAGGAGGCTTTTCATCAATTTAAATTAAAATACACTGTTATAGAAGCAGCAGGAGGTGTAGTAAAAAATAATCAAAACAATACCTTATTTATTTATCGGTTAGGAAAATGGGATTTACCCAAAGGTAAAATTGAATCGGGAGAGGAAGTGGAGCAAGCTGCTATTAGGGAGGTTGAGGAAGAATGTGCAGTAAACGGATTAAGCATTACCAAACCTATGGCCAATTGTTACCACATGTATCATTTAAAAAATGAGCTTGTCCTAAAAAAAACCCATTGGTTTGAAATGAAAACTGATTTTGTTGGTTTGTTGGTTCCTCAACTTGAAGAAGAGATAGAAAAAGCCGAGTGGCTTTCTAATGATCAAATTAAAAGCATAGTGTTGCCTAATACATATGCCTCTATTGCCGATTTTATTGGAAGTTGGTAATAATTTCCAGAAATACCTTATTAACTTATTTCTTGTTGACTAAATCGTAAAAAACTTTTTCAATATTTTCTTCCGTTTCTCGTTCGCTAGCACCACCAGGTCTTGGTGCAGGATATTTAACAATATTTAGTTTGTCGTCGAGCAACATATAAGTGGGCATGGTAATTATTGCATAATCATCGAGTAATTTTTGATTTTTACCAATATGTAAAAATTTCCAGGTATAAGTTGGGTTCTTTTTTACAAATACATTCATTTTATCAATACTATTATCGGTGCAAATGCTCACAAATTCGACGATATTTCCATATTTAGAGTACAATCCTTGCATTAATTTCATTTCTTTCTGACTAGGAATATTCCATGTTGCCCAAAAATTGATGTACACATATTTACCTTTAAATGAATTTAATGAAACTAACCTATTTTGATTGTTATAAAGACTAAAATCGGGAGCTTTAGAGCCTTTTTCTAGTTTCTTTTGAGTAAGCTGTAGGTAAATGTTGTTGGCAATTATTTTTTGTTGTGGAAAGGTGGAATTATTTTTTTGCTCCAACAGTATGGCTAAAATATTTTTTTGATTAAAATACTTGTCATTTCTAATGGCGTACAAGCCGTAAAGGGCAAATAATTGTTTAAATTCTTCTTGTTGAAGAAAAGGAAAACGGTCTAAAGCCGTATTTAAAGCTTTAAACGAACCTTTATCGTTGATGGATTTTATCACCTCTAATCCACTAATTTGTAGCGTTAGGTCTTTTAATTCGGTTTTAAAAAATTCCTTAAAAAAGTTTAGGTATTCCTCATTGTTGTATAGAATAGGTTTTTTATCAAGGTATTCTAAAAATAAATTTGCTTTGGTATTTTGACTGTTTTTTCCTGTTTGTTTATCGTTATACGATACGTTAATCGAACTCTCTAGTTGAGCAATGGAATAGATAATATGATTTTTCACAAAATCAGATTTTATTGCTTCAACTTCCTTAAGCATTTTGGTTTTGAATGCCTTGATTTTAGGTTCTACAGAGCGATCGCGTTTTACAAATAGTTCATAATTTTCGTCAAAAAAACTATCATACTTTTCGTTATATTTTTTAATTTCTTGATTTAACTCGTTGGGTGCAGGAAAGTTAAATGTCAATGAAAGTTGTTTGTCGTAAATTCTACCTTTATTTAATTCGTCGCTGTAATTTAGCGTGAGGTTATACACTTTTCCTGGTTCTATGTAAAACCAAGTGGTTTTATCTTCAATTTTTAAATAAATAGCCGAGATTTCGGTTTGGTCAATTTCAACATTAAATGATTCGTCGTTATTGATGGTAACATAACCCAAATTTTTCTTGTTATTGGTAATGAAATCTGAATAGGTATAAACCAATAATTCCTTATTGGCAAAAGATTTTGCGGTGCCTTTAATTACTGTTTTAGAAGCAAATAAAAGGGTGGTGTAACTACAAATAAACAGAAAAATTATACTTTTCTTTAACATGATTTATGAAACGCTAAAAGTTGTGTTGAATTGCGTGAGGAACAAATTTACTTGCATCGCCTTTGTTTATAATTATATCGCGAACAATGGTGGAGTTTATGGCCATCAAGTCGGGCGAAGTAAGCAAGAAAATGGTTTCAATTTCACTGTTTAATGTTTTGTTCATCAAAGCAATGTTACTTTCATAGTTGTAGTCAATCGGATTTCTTAATCCTCGCAATAGATAATTGGCTTTTATTTTTTTGCAAAAATCGATGGTTAATCCTTCGTAGGCAACCACTTCAATTTTAGGCTCATTATTAAAGGTTTGTTTAAGCCAATCAATGCGTTGCTCAATGGTAAATAAATAATTTTTAGCAGTATTGGTTCCAACACCAACCATAATTTTATCAAACAACGGAAGACCTCTTAAAATAATGTCTTCATGTCCTTTGGTAATTGGATCAAATGAGCCAGCAAAAAGAGCAGTTTTCATAGATTAACTTAAAAGTTAATAAAGTTTTTAAAATTTTCTTTCCTCTATACTTAATACTTTATCTCACAAAACTACTTATTCTCCAACATAAATCGATAGAGCAATCTAATTTTAAAAATTAACCCATCTTTAAAATCGTAATTTAATGGTTTTTGTTCATTGCCAAATTTGAATGTCGAAACTTTTAAATCTAATTTATCGGAAGTATTATAAATACGATAGCTACGACCAACCGAATAACCGATTTGTGGTTCAATTAAAATGCGGTAACTTGGAAAATGGAATTGCATGTATGCAAACACATCGTTAGTAGTTTTAGTAATGTAATTATTGTTGAATTCCGCAGTATAAAAACTTTTAACGATGGCATTAAAGTTTAGTCCCACTTTGAAGTTATTTATCAATTTAAAGTTCATGTCGGCCGATATTGGAAGTGTAAAATTAGCCTCAAATTTTTTGTTGGAACTTTGGTAGTAAAAACCCAACAGAGGTACAATAAATGGTCCAAATAATTCTTGATTGTAATACACACCAAATTTATATTTGAATAGTTCCGATTTTTTTAATGTAATCAATCCTAAAGCCCCAAATTGAAAATGGTTTTTAGTTAATCCATTGGTTAAATCGGATGATATTTTTGGAAGAAAAACGTAAGTACCAGCAACTTTTTTGGAATGATTAACGATTAGTCCAATTTTTGGGTTAATGGTGTAAAAAGTACTTTGATGATAAGGTTGATTGACCAAACTAATTTGCTCAAACAATATGCCGGTAATAAAGATTTTTGTTGAGTCAAGTACAATTGGAGTGGTAATCTCAGCGGAAAATTCTTGAAGTTGGGTTTTTATTCCAATAATACTATCGTAGTTGTTAAATGGAGTAGCAGAGTAACTTAATTTTAGCAAATCAACATAGTTTTGGGCTTTTAAAACTCCCAGATTCATTATCAACAGAATGGCAAAAAAAAGTTTCATGAAGAGTTTCCTAAATTGATTTTGGTAAAAATACAAAATAGAGTTATCAAAAAGATGATGAATTTTTATCTTAATTTTAAAGCCTAAACAATTTTAATGGAAATTTCATCAATACTTTTTCTTATTGTTGGCGTTTTGCTTGGTTTCGCTATTGGTTTTTTGTTAAAAAAGGGTAGTCAAAACAATCCACTTAACGACGACGATTTAAAACAACTAACCACCGACAATACCAAACTTGCTACCAGGTTAGAAAATGCTGAGCAAGTGTTTAAACAACAAAAAGAAAAAGAAGATAAATTAATGCTTCAAAATAATGAATTGATTGCTTTTAAGGCGCAACTCGAAACTCAAAATGTACATCTCGAAGAAAAATTAACAGACCAAAAAGAAGAGATTGAAAAACTTCAGGCAAAATTTACGCTCGAATTCCAAAACATTGCCAACAAATTGTTGAAAGAAAATTCATCAGAATTTGCTCAAGCCAATCAAAAACGACTCGACGAAATTTTAACACCTCTAAAAGAAAACATTAAAGCATTCGAGAAAAAAGTAGAAGATAAATACGACAATGAGCTAAAGGAAAGAACTTCGTTGATTGAGCAAATAAAGTCATTGTCCGATTTAAACCAACAAATGCGTACTGACGCACAAAATTTAACGAAGGCTTTAAAAGGCGATTCCAAAGCACAAGGAAATTGGGGTGAATTTATTTTAGAAAAAATATTGGAAAGCTCTGGACTAAGAAAAGGTGAACAATACGAAACACAATTTGCAACAACCAACGACGAAGGCAGTAGAATTTACCCAGATGTGCTGATAAAATTGCCCGAAGACAAACATATTGTTATTGACTCGAAAGTATCGATTGTTGCTTACACCAACTTTTTAGAAGCACCAACCGAAGAAGAACAAATAATTTGTGTTAAAGCACATATTGCTTCGGTTAAGTCTCATATAAATGGATTAAGCGAAAAAAATTATTCACATGCAAAAGGCATTAATTCGCCCGATTTTGTACTTATGTTTTTACCTTCCGAGCCTTCGTTTAGTTTTACGTTACAATCAGACCAAAGTATTTACAATTATGCGTGGGACAGAAAAATTGTATTGGTAAGTCCAACTACACTTCTTGCCACATTGCGAACCATATCATCAGTTTGGAAACAAGAAAATCAGACAAAAAACGCCATAGAGATTGCCAAACAAAGTGGTGCATTATACGATAAATTTGTTGGCTTTTTAGAAGATTTAGATAAGATTGATAAAGGCTTAGTTACAGCTAAATCAGCTTACGATGGCGCCGTAAATAAATTAAAATTAGGTTCGGGTAATTTAGTTGGAAGGGTTGAAAAATTAAAAGTGCTAGGTGCAAAAACTACCAAGAATTTACCCGCAAGTTTTAATGAAGAGGAGCTTGCCGAAGAAGACAATAATGGAGAAAATAGTTAACATGATGAAGAAATTTCATGATATTGAAATCAAGAAATGGATAAGCATCACTAAATTGTTGGATGGATGTATCCTCTTTAGTGCACTTGTATTTACCAGTTGTGTTACTTCCGAAAATGCTGCGAATAGAAATGTTGCAGGAATTTATATGCAAGGAATTAACTTGCTAGAGCCTGATTATAAGGTGTTTCATGAAAACGATTCGTTAACTCAATTTTATTTTAGATTAAAATCGGAAGATTTACTTTATACCAAAAAAAGATACGATTCAGTTTTTACGGCTAATGTGCAGGTAAGCTATCAATTAATGGATGAGTTGGATGTGTTAATAGATTCTTCGACCATCTATTTTAGCGATTTTGGAAAAAACAATCAAAAAAAATATTTGCAAGGGCAATTAACTATACACACCGAAAAAAATAGAATTTACAACCTATTGGTGTCATTTTACGATGCGAATAGAGATAATTACATGAAGAAAAAAATTACTTTAAACCGTGCGAATGTTGATAATGGTCAAAATTTTTTAGCAACGGATTCATTGGGTAATATTTTATTTAAAAATTATTTGGCAGGAAATGATTATGTGGTGGTTCATAAATCAAACTCCAATACCAATCAGCAGATTGGGTTAAAATACTTTAGAACGAAACATGCTATTGCAAAGCCTCCTTTCTCTGAAACTGAAAGAGAAAATGAACTTGTTTTAGTTCCTGATTCGAGTATTACTTTAACTTTTGATTCGGCTAATAATGTTTCTTTTGTAATTGATGGTACAGGGATGTTTTTTCTGCAAACCAATGAAATGATTAAAGAAGGGCCTACTTATTTTTGTTTTCAAAACAATTTTCCTGAAATACATGATGTTGAAAATATGATAGAACCAATGCGCTACATCACTACTAAAGAAGAATATATCAACTTATTAGAAGCTGAAGATAAAAAAATAGCAATGGATGATTTTTGGTTGGGTATTGCAGGTGGAACAGAAAGAGCTCGAACATTAATTAAAGAGTATTTTACCAGAGTAGAAGGTGCAAATCATTTTTTTACCAGTTATTTAGAAGGTTGGAAAACCGATCGTGGATTAATTTACCTGATTTATGGTACACCAAGTGTGGTTTATAAAAATAAGGAATACGAAAACTGGATTTATGGAGAAGAAAATAATGTGATGTCGATGAATTTTGTGTTTTATAAAGTAAACAATCCTATTACAGGAAATGATTATAGCCTGAGTAGATCATCAATATATAAAAGTACTTGGTACAGAGCTGTAGATACGTGGAGAAACGGAAGAATTTTTTAAATAATTTAAAATGATACTAATTGCTGATAGTGGTTCTACAAAAACAGATTGGAGAGGTATTGCTTCAAATCAAGAAGTAAGCTCATTTCAAACCATTGGTTTTAATCCTTATCATATTGCTCAAGAATCCATTTTAAAAGAGCTTACCAACTCGAAACTTAATTCAGTTAAAAACGATGTTACCCAAGTTTTTTTTTATGGAGCAGGTTGTTCTTCTATCGAAAAAGTGAGTGAAATAAAATTGGCATTGCAACATTTTTTTATTAATGCCAAAGTAGAGGTGAATCATGATTTATTGGCAGCTGCTCGTGCGTCATGTGGACATGAAATGGGAATGGTTGCTATTTTAGGAACTGGTTCTAATACATGTTTGTTTGATGGTAAAAATATTGTTAGAAATGTTTCGTCGTTAGGTTATATTTTGGGCGATGAAGGAAGTGGATCCAATATTGGGAAAGCTTTTATTAACGCATTATTTACTGATGAATTACCAAAAGAGATTATGGAAAGTTATTCCAAGCAATTTGGTTTTGAATTAACCGATGTGCTGGATGCGGTGTATAAAAAACCGTTACCCAATAAATTTTTGGCTCAATTTGTTCCGTTTGTGTTTCAACATAAAAATACTCCAGAAATAGCGTTGTTAATAGAAAAGTGTTTTGTCGCTTTTTTCGGAAAACATATTTGTAAATACCAAAATTTCGAGCAATATCCATTAAATATTGTGGGAAGTGTTGGCTTTATTTTTAAAGAAGAAATTGAAAAAGTTGCTCTAAATTATAATGTTAAACTGGGTAAAGTAATAAAACAGCCTATTGAAGAATTAGTAAGGTTTCATACTACTGTTTAAGCACATTCTCTTTTCAACCAAGTTTTCATTAGCTCGATTAATTCATATTGTAACGTTTTACCTTTGTCTTTGGTGTACCAAATTTGAAATTGTTCTTTCAAATCACTCATTTCCATGGTAGGATTCTCTTTTTCTCGTTTCATCCAATCTTGTAAATAGGCTGGGCGAGGTCCCCAAGTTCCCAATTCGTTTAAATGTTCATCCAAACAAATTAATTTAGGAATTGATTTTCCCCCATTGGTTAAGTATTGATTCATTAATTCATGGTTATCGTCGCGCAGAATAACTCGTAGGTCTATATTGGGATTCACAATAGTCATAATTTCCATTACAGGTATGTTTTGAGCAGCATCGCCACACCAACTTTCCGCAAGAACCAACCAAGTAATTTTATCATTCAAACAATTTACAGTCGACTTTACCAATTCAATAGTTTCGGTAGTTTTTAATATTCGTTTCATACGCGAATAATTAAGTTTCGTATAGTCAATTTTTTCTTGTGTTAACTCGTTACCTGTTGTTCCATTCTCGTGAGCTAATTTTTCTACTAAATCAAAATATTCGTTAAACGAAATACTTTTTTCTAAATCAACTTTAGTTACCATAATAGTATAAATTTGTGCAAAGGTACATATATATAAAGTTACATGTGATTTTATCTATTTTTTTATGCGTGATATTGAACTAAAAATAACAGCAGATAATTCGCACACCATTTTTGTAAAGGAATTGAATGAAACGTATCATTCCATAAATGGAGCAATCAATGAATCCAATCATGTTTTTATTAAAGCGGGATTAACCGATTATTTAGCAAAAAATGGAGGAGACCACTTAAACGTTTTTGAGGTGGGTTTTGGAACTGGATTAAATAGCCATTTAACCAACTTATTTGCTCAAGCAAACCATATTCTTGTCAGTTACACATCGGTAGAACTTTATCCGCTTCAAATGGACCTCATATCTCAGCTTAATTACGTTGAGGAAAATACCAAAATTGCCATAGAATTTTATGCGTTGCACCACGCCGAATGGAATGAAATGGTAAAGATTAATTCGAATTTTAAGCTTAAAAAATTGAATAATTCGTTGATAAACATAAGTTTGAATCAAGAATATGATGTGATTTTTTTTGATGCTTTTGCACCAGATGTACAACCCGAAATGTGGAGTAAATCTATTTTTGAAAAAATGTACCATTGTTTAAACCATAAAGGATTCTTGGTTACTTATTGTGCCAAGGGTATAGTTAAACGAACGTTAAAAGAAGTTGGATTTACGATTGAAAATCTGCCAGGTTCGAAAGGGAAAAGAGAAATGATACGAGCCATAAAAAATGTGGATTTATGAAAATTGAATTACAGCAAAAGATTGAATTAGGGGAGAAAAATAAAGCGGATAATATTAAATTATCGAATAAACTTAAAAAATCGAAGCCTAAAAATTTGGATGACGTTACGCATCGAGCACATGATGAAACTTTCGAAAAAATTGATTGTTTAACATGCGCTAATTGTTGCAAAACCACTAGTCCTACTTTTTATGAACACGATATTGATCGATTGGCAAAACATTTACGAATTAAACCTTCGGCTTTTATTGAAAAATACCTATTAAAAGATGATGTTGGTGATTACGTGTTAAAATCTGCCCCATGTCCATTTTTGGATTACGAAAATTATTGCACAGTTTACGAAAGCAGACCTACAGCATGCAGAGAATATCCACATACTAACCGTAAACGCTTTTATCAAATTTTAGACTTGTCGTTAAAAAACACCGAAATTTGCCCTGCGGTGGTTGATGTTTTTGAACAATTAAAAAAGGTGTACAGTTAGTTATTTAACTGCTAAATATTCAGCATAGCAATGCTGAATTTGCAAAACAATTTCATAATTGTTTGCATTGGTAATAAATCGATCTGTAAAATCGCAATATTTCATCACTTTGGCAATTTCTTTTTCTTCAACCAGCTGCGTGGATTGAGCAACTATCTTTTCGTTAAACTTGGTTGTCAAATAATTTTTGAAGCGGTCTTGTTCGAGCAATTCAATATACCTTTGT
This sequence comes from Vicingus sp., assembly GCA_036171675.1. GTDB lineage: Bacteria > Bacteroidota > Bacteroidia > Flavobacteriales_E > Vicingaceae > Vicingus. The sequence continues at coordinate 13,222 of JAVHRO010000048.1, forward strand.
TTACTTTTAGCTTTTTTACTAAAAGCATCGTAAAGTGCGGTAATTGGACCTGTAACCACAATTCCAAAGCCGCCAGTTCCTCTATAAAGAAACAAATCACTAGAATACATCAACAACGAAGGATTCATTTTTAAGGAAGTGTCGGGTAAAACCAAAGTAGTAAAGGCCTCTTTAAATTCCTCAAAATCTTTATATGGAAGCACTGTAAATACATCTAAATCATAATTTTTTGGAGCTAGATAAATTTTTGAAGAAACATTTTTTGCACAAATTTTTAAAGATTCAAATCCAATTTCAGAAAATCGTAAGGTGTCATATTCAGCGACTTCAAATTCGAAATGACCATTGTAATCACTTACCACACCATGTTTGGATGTTAAATTTACGATATGCACAAAACCAATTGGAGTGGAGTCTTTTTGGCTTAGTATAGTTGCATTAAGGTTAAGTTTATTATTTTGACCAAATGCTTGATAAGCAAATTGATTTATTACGGTTAGAATAATAAGTTGAAGACAAAATTTCACAACTCAAAAGTAACGAAAATAGAATTTGATAAAAGTTAAAAATTCTTAATACTTAAATCTTTATAATAAGCTCCATAGTTGGCAACAGACCATACTTTTATCCCTAGATTTTTAGCTTCTTCTAGTAGCTTATTGTTGGTATACGTTGAGTTCGACGAATCGATAATTAAGTGGCTAAAAGCATACATTTTTATAATATTTTTTAATTGAACTTTACAATTTTGAGTCCAAATTAATTCGTCCACTTCAATTTTTTTCGATGGAACAAATGGATGCACATTATTGTCAATTATTGCAATTTTATAGTTGTAAAATTGAAAAAATGTTCTTTTTGTAAATAAATTTCGGTTATCTATTTTGTAAATAGTTGATAAAAAATTTTCTTTTTTTAAGTTTTCGAGATAGACCACTTTTTCTTTCTTTAATCTATTTTCTATCCAACTGTTCTGTAAATGAAAAGTTAATGAATTTTTTTGAAGCATGCGGTCTGCAATTAAAACGTTATCGTCTTGGTCAATGAAATTAATAGCTGTATGTTTTGGAATGTCGTAAATGATAAGTTTTCGTTGTGATTGTATACTAAATTGCTCAAAAATAATATTAAAAATGAACCATAAAACCAACAACGATGAAATTAAAAAATACGTAAATTTTCTAGATGAAAAAAGTACCAAAATAAATATGAGGATAAGATAAATCTCTATGACTTGGAAAAGTGAAAACTTAATATGTTGAGTAACAGAAAATGGTAAATGATCAATGAAACTTATGGCACTATTTAATCCCCAAATAACATATTTTAACCCTAGCCCTAAAACACTTGAAATTAAAGGTGCCCAAGAAAGCATAAGGCTAGCTAGACCTATACAAAGTATAACGAAAGCAAGTGGAATAACTACAAAATTAGAAATCAGAAAGTAATTAGGAAATTGATGAAAATAATACAATCCCAATGGAAAAGTGGCAAGTTGAGCTGCTATTGATACCGCAAATAAATCCCATAGGTATTTCGTTACTTTATTGTTAGGTGTATATAAATTATTTAACCATGGTTGAATAATAACAATACCTGTAACTGCTGCATAAGAAAGTTGAAAACCCACATCATAAATCAACAGTGGATTCCAAACTAACATAAAAAATGCCGATGCTGATAGGGTATTGAAAATGTTTGAATTTCGCTCTAACATTTTTGCAAGAATCACAAAACTAAACATGGTAGCTGATCGAATTACAGAAGGAGAAAATCCTGTAATTAAAGCATATAGCCATAAAATTAGAAGCAATAATATTCCTTTAATTGTTGGACCAAACTTTATGTTGTTAAGAAATTTTAAGAGCGATGAAAAAATCATAAAAATGATGCCAACATGCAAACCCGAAACTGCTAAAACGTGCATAGCTCCAGCATTGGAATAAGAGCTTTTTAGCTGTGCTTCTATATTGTTTTTGTAACCTAAAATTAATGCGGAAGCAACTCCTAGCTCATTATCTGTTAATCCCAGTTGTTCTAAAGTCGAAATCATTTTTCGCCTAATATTATCGGCGATTGCAAAAACTGAGTTGTTTTCAGTCTTTTCTAGTACTTTCCAATTGGTCGATTTTAGAAAAGTTTGTTGTGTTATTAAATGAAAAGACAAGTATTTTCTATAATCGAATTCATTTGGATTTTTGGGTTCAGGAATGTCTTTAAATTCTGGTTGAAACGAAATTATGTCACCTACATGAAGTTGAATTGATTCGCTATTTTTTTGTAAAAACACCAAACTTTTACCATTAACACTTTTCCATTCGTTGTTGTTTTTTGTCCCGTTTATAGATAAAATACATTTTACAATTTGGTCTTTAATAATAGGGGGTTCAGTAATCTCACCAATCAGAATTTGCTCATTTAGTTTGCTTAAGTCACGATTAACTTCTTGGTTTTTTAGTTTCGTTAATGTATAACCTAGATTAACAAAAATCAAATAAATAACAACTCCAAATACCCAACGCCATTTGTAGCTATAATTCAGTTTTTTAATAAGTAAAAATGAGAAGTAGAAGAGAAATAACACTCCAAAAGTAACTAAAGAACTAACAACATTAGTTGAAAAATTTACCCCAAGTAAAATCCCTATTATTAATGGAATCAATAACCTAAGTAAAGGAAAATGATTAAGATTATTCATTTAGTTCAATAATGCATCATTTTGAATTTTAACTTTTGCATTAAACATTTGGCTAAATTATAGTATTTTTGAGAAAACTTATCTAACAAAATGCGTTTAATTCTTACTTTTTTATACTTTATTCCATTTTTACTCTTTTCACAAAGTACTGAAGAGAAGATAAAAAAATTAGAGCAAGAAATTGAATCTTCTAATAACAAAAGCAACCAATTGCTTGATGAATTAAATAATTATAAACTTCAAAAAATACGAGAAGATTTAGCCAAAATTGGCATACCAGAAATATCGTTCAACGAAGAAATAATTTATCATTCCGCTATGTGTTTGGTGTATAAAGAACAATATGAACAAGCTAAATGGGTGGCTCATATTATTTTGCCCGACATTATTAATGGCACCGAAAGTCGCTCTAATAATTTTAGAGCCGATACCCTCATTAAAACAGGAAGTACAAATGATGCTGATTTCTTTTTAAAAACTAAACAATTCAACGGTAAATATACCTACGATGGTTATGGCTATGATAGGGGTCATTTAGCGCCTTCTGCTGATTTTAAATGGTCGAAAAAGGCATTGTCCGAATCGTATTATTATTCTAACATGTCGCCACAAGCACCTGATTTTAATAGAGGTAAATGGGCTGATTTAGAAGGAATGTTTCGCGAATATGTGGTAAACCATCCTAATGTTCAATTGTACATGGTTACAGGTCCAGTTTTGTACGATACGTTGCCAAAAGTTGAGCGAAGCCCAAATAAAGTAACTATTCCAGAATTTTATTATAAAGTAGGGTTAGATTTAACCAACAATAAAGCCATTGGGTTTATTATGCCGAATAAAAAAATTGAATATCCAATTTCTTCTTATGCCGTATCTATTAGCGATGTGGAAAAAGTAACGGGCATCAACTTTTATTATCAGTTAAACGATTCGCTTGAAGTATATTTGGAAAACCAAAAAAATGTGACCGATTGGTTGCCCGAAAAACAAAAAAATGATGTTACTCCAGTTCCTCAACCAACATTACCACCAGGCACCTTTAATACGGTAGTTGCAAAAAATTACATGAATTCGGGTAAAACAATTTCGGTGCAAGGAACTGTGGTAAATGCACGAAAAACCAAAGGAGGTCATTTGTTTTTTAATTTAGACAAAAGTTACCCAAACCAACTATTTACCGTGGTAATTTGGTCTAAAGATATTACTAATTTTAGTTACGACCCTCTAAACGAATTGGAAGGAAATGAGATTATTGTAAAAGGAAAGGTAACTGATTTTGATGGAATTCCTACCATGATTATTGAAAAAGAAAATGTACTTGAAGTACATCAGAATGGTAAGATGATTATGATTATTCAATAAGTATTGACAATTAGTGTGTTTCGCTAAAATTCTCAATAAAAACATACTAAATGCTCAATGTTTCAATAATCTTGTTTAAAAAAGTCTAGTGCATTTAGGTCGATCATATGAACATTTTTATAGTAAAAGTGTAAGATTTCGGAAAACGAATATCCCAACTTTGCCATTCGCATAGCTCCTTCTTGGCATAAACCGACTCCATGACCATAACCTTTTCCTTTAATAATAATAGCGTCTTCTACCTCAATCACATCAAAAATAGCCGATTTTAAATTCCAATCTTTCCTTAAATCAACCATAGGTATTTTAATGTTTTGATTTTCATAAAAAGCATCTCTATTACACTGAAAGTAGTCTAATCCACATTCTTGATTTAATACGTCTTCTGGAAATTGATATTTTTTGGTCAGGTAATTTGCCCAAATGGTTTTGGTTATTTTTTTTGTCCAAACCGAATTATTTTCTTTTAAGCAAAAAGTATCTTTAATAGATTGTAAATAATAAATCGACTGTTTCCAAACATCTTCCGAATTGGCAGTTTGTCCACCACAATTGGAATAAAAGGTAGCCGTTATTAAATTAATATTGCTATCAACAATAACAATATTTGTGGTTTCTGCTGCAGCCTGTTTAATGAACAATGATTTAGGTTCGCCATGGTATGCTTGGCAATGAACCTGGTCGCATAAACTATACCCTTCTGCTTGATGGCGGTCGATGTTTTTTAAGGCATACGTTCTGCAAATAATGGCTTGTAATTTAAAATATTCTGGAGGAGGACTTTTTCCAACTTCTGCCTCAACGACACCTGCAACATAATGATCAATATCAATATTGTTAATCAATTGCAAGTAATTGTAATAATTATCGAGGTTTACAAATAAGTTGTCCTGATAGAAAGTAATTTTTCCCTCAGGTTTATTGGTTTTTATTTTAAAAGAATTTTTCCATGCTGTTCCAATAAATTTTACTTTTTTGAATGTTCCAAAATCTTTATCTAACGATTTTAAGTTAATTTGATTATTGGAATAGGTGAGCTGAAAAACATCCTCTAAATTAATCTCGGTAAGTTTTCCATTTTCGGTAAAAACAGCATAACTACCTACTTGAGGTGAAAAAATGAAAGAAGTAACTTTTTTGTTATTCAATACCCCAATATTGAGTACTTCGGCATTTAAAATACCCGAAATAAATAATAATAAAATAAGAATTGATTTAAAAAAGTTCACCTAACAAATTTAAAACAATTGAAAAGCATTGGGTAAAAGAAACCAAACAGTTATTCACATTCAAATATTAATTAAACCCGTTGTGCATTTGTAAGAAAATTTGTCAATTCGATCCGTCAGCTGACGGA
>JAVHRO010000049.1:0-18631 GCA_036171675.1 Vicingus sp.
CTATTTTTATGCGAAAAAACAAAACAGTTGCTAAACTCCTTTTCTATAGCAAGTTAGTGCTTAAAATAGTTCTTGATAAAATTAAAGTATTCTTTGCGCACACTACTGGTTGTAAGTATTCCCATTAAAAGTTGCCACGAATTGTGATATGTTTTTCCCTCAATTTCAATTGGACTATTTGTTTGTTCAATTGTTCTCTCTTCTGGTTTGTAGCCAATAATTTGGTTCGACTTTTTAAAATTTTCTTGGGCTTCTTTATAATTACCCTTATGCTCTTGCAACAAGCCTAAATTATTGTACGCAATTTCATCTTTTGGGTCAAGCTCAATGGCTTTTTGATAATCTTTAATGGCACCTTCAACATCAATATTTGCCCTAATAAATGCTCTACTGGAGTATCGGTAAGGATTGTTTTTGTCTAAATCAACGGCTTTGTTTAAATCAACCATGGCTAACTCCAATTGTTGATTTTTAAATAACGAAATGGCTCTTTCGCAAAGCAAGGTAGGCTCGTCAGGTAATTTAGTTAACAAACCATTAAAATCATTAATTGATTCAGGGTAAAGGTCTAATTTCCGATAACAAACTCCACGGAAAAACAATCCATCAGCATGATTGGGGTTTTGATTCAAAAAGTCGGTTAGCAAAACAACTGCTTCTTCAAATTTTTGCTCTCTGTACAATTGCTTGCCTTCTTCTAACTTTTGCATGCGAATAAATTTAGGTACAAAGTTACGAAGTAAGCATTAGAATTTTTAATTTAGAAAACCGAAATAAATAGCAAAATGACTGTATCAGAAGTAAAAGAAAAAATTCAAAAACTCACTAAAGAAATCAATCAACACAACTATAATTATTATGTGTTGTCAAATCCAACTGTGTCGGATTACGATTTTGATATGATGTTGGAGCAGTTGGTTCAACTTGAAAAATATTTTCCAGCGCTTACCGATGAGTCTTCTCCAACCAAAAGAGTAGGTGGAGAGGTAACCAAAGAATTTGAGACTGTAAAGCACAAGTATCCTATGTTGTCGCTGGGCAATAGTTATAATAAAGAGGAAATTACTGATTTTGAAACGCGTATCAAAAAGTTGGTGGATGATGAAATTGAATACATCTGCGAACTAAAGTACGATGGAGTTGCCATTGGAATTACTTACGTTGATGGAAAATTAGTGAGAGCAATAACTCGTGGAGATGGAAATCATGGCGACGATATTACTACCAATGTTAAAACCATCAAATGCATTCCATTGCAATTGGTGGGTAACGATTATCCCCATGAGTTTGAAATTCGTGGAGAAATATTTTTACCAAAAAATGTGTTTGATGAATTGAACAAAGATCGAGAAGAAATTGGAGAACAACTCTATGCAAACGCACGAAATACTGCTTCTGGAACCATAAAAATGCAAGATTCTGCGGTGGTTGCTCAACGAAAATTAGACAGTTACTTATATTTTGTGTTGGGTGAAAATTTGCCTTTTAAAACTCATTTTGAGTCGATTGAAACTGCTGGTAAATGGGGTTTTAAAGTGCCGAGCGAAAAAAACAATTTTATCAAAAAATGTAAAAATATTGATGATATTTTTGATTTTATCAACTATTGGGATAAGAAACGAAACGAACTAAATTTTGATATTGATGGTGTGGTAATAAAAGTAAACTCGTATCGTCAGCAAGAGGAAATAGGTTTTACAGCAAAATCACCAAAATGGGCCATCGCTTATAAGTTTAAAGCAGAAAAAGTAAAAACAAAATTACTTGAAATCACTTATCAAGTCGGGCGAACTGGAGCCATCACTCCTGTGGCTAATTTACAACCTGTGTTGCTTGCTGGTACAACAGTAAAAAGAGCTTCGCTACACAATGCCGATCAAATTGAAAAACTCGACATCCGTAAAGGTGATTGGGTATATGTAGAAAAAGGTGGCGAAATTATTCCAAAAATTGTAGGAGTTGAAGCTACTCAGCGTGATGTATTTTCGCAACCGACACAATACATTACGCATTGTCCAGAGTGTAATACGCTGTTGGAACGAACTGAAGGCGATGCCAAACATTTTTGCCCTAATGAGTGGGATTGTCCACCACAAATAAAAGGTAAAATGCAACATTTTATCAGCCGTAAAGCCATGAATATTGATGGCTTGGGAGAGGAAACGATTGAGCAGTTATTTAATGAAGGTCTGGCAAAAAACATGGGGGACTTATATCATTTAACTAAAGAACAATTATTGCCATTGGAACGAATGGCTGAAAAGTCGGTCAACAATTTATTAAAAGGGTTAGAAGAGTCTAAAAAAGTCCCTTTTGAACGCGTATTGTTTGCTATAGGAATTCGTTATGTTGGAGAAACCGTTGCAAAAAAACTAGCCAAACATTTTAAAAACATTGATGCCATACAACAAGCAACATTTGAGGAATTGATTGCTGCCGATGAAATTGGCGATAAAATTGCAGAAAGCATTATTCATTTTTTTGGGGTGGAACAAAACATACAATTGATCGAAAACCTTAAAAAAATTGGTTTACAGTTTTCATTATCTGAACAACAACTGGAAAACAGAAGCGATAAGTTAGCTGGTTTAACCTTTGTGGTTTCTGGAGTATTTACCTTGTTTAGTCGCGATGAATTAAAAAACATCATTGAGCAAAACGGAGGAAAAGTTTCAGGTTCTATTTCTAAAAAAACGAGTTACATTGTAGCTGGAGAAAATATGGGACCAAGTAAACTCGAAAAAGCTACCGAATTAGGCGTTAAAATTATTGATGAACATCAGTTTAGTGAGATGTTTTAGTATCATAACGTCGTCATTCTATTCATGCAAATAATTTTTTTAAATATAAAAGTCAATCAGAGTTATTTATTTGGCACAAATTTCAACGAAATCGAGTTTACGCAATGGCGTGTATTTTTTGGTGTAAACCCTTCACCTTCAAAAACGTGACCCAAATGCCCTTTGCAATTGGCACACACAATTTCAATGCGTCGACCATCTTTATCTGGAATTCTTAACACACTTCCTTTTATTTCATCATCAAAACTCGGCCAACCGCAGTGCGATTCAAATTTGTCTTTCGAATAATACAACGGAGCATTACATTGTTTACAAACATAAGTTCCTTGGGCTTTGTTGTTGGTATATTCACCAGTAAATGGGTGTTCTGTACCTTTGTTGATGATAACGTATTTTTCAGTTTCAGTAAGTTTATTGTAATTATTTTGAGCCATAACAGTTGAATTTGAGCTAATTATAAAAATTAGAAGAATAAAACGTAGGGTATTTTGTTTTTTTATCATAACAAGATAAAATTAACTAATAAATTAACGCTAAGGATATAAAATAGGTTAAAGAATTCGTGTTGTGCATTTGATAAAAATTTGTCCATTCGAGTGTCCCGCAGTATTGCGGGATGTATCGAGACCAAGCGCAGCATCAACCGAATAAATTGAGTTCACGAACACCTATAAAAAAAATAAGCATAAGTGAGTAATACAAAAGTTTAAAACAGAAAACGGATTGATAATTCAAATTTTTAGAATAAAAAGTGTTTTCTTACTTCGATTAAACTCAGTATAAACTTTAATTTTTCTTTCAGAAAAAAATCGAAATGACACTTTTTAATTAAAATCTAAGCCCAAATGCACTTCGGGTTTAAAGAAACTAATTCAAACCAATGAATAATTTTTATTAAACTCAAAATGATTTAGATGATGTTTCCAAAAATAAAAAAATACGTTTGCTCAAACAGTTGTAATCTAAACAACATGATAAACGGATTGTGTTTATTGCTCATTAACTCGTTCTGTTTTTTTTGATTTTCTTAAGAAAATTTTTTGACCCACAGTTGGCTGAGAACCTAACACCATGTTGTTTTTCTTGTAGAGTTTATTTAATTTAACGCCATAAGCTTGAGAAATACTCCTCATGGTTTCACCTTGTTTTACCACATGATAATCATCAGCAGATTTATTCCTTTTAGGTTGTAAATAAATTAGATCTCCTTCAAAAAGAGCATCGGTCTTATTTAAATCGTTGTATTTTAATACTTGCCAAATTTTCATATCAAAATCGTTGGCGATAGTAAGGGCGTCATCACCCTTATTTACTAGGGTATATTTAATGTTATTGTGGAGTTTAATAATTCGTTGATTTTGATTGGTAGCTAATTGTTTAGAAGTGCGTTCTTTCATAACATTTTTAGAAGGAACTTTTGCATAGTTGTCGAACTGATTTAATTCGTATTTCTCAATAACCTGAATGAGTAAATCGGCATATTTTGGGTTAGTTGCGTAACCAGCTGATTTTAAGCCATAAGCCCAACCTTTATAATCGGTAATTTTGAGATTAAACAATGATGCATAGCGATTTCTGGTGGATAAAAATTCGGAGTGGTCTTTAAACGATTCGTAGGCATTATGGTATTTTCTAAAACATTCATTTTTTTCATCATCGTCCATAATAAAGGTGTCTCCATCCCACGTATCATGGCATTTTATTCCAAAATGGTTGTTGGCATATAAAGCTAAAGGGCTATTTCCATCGCCCGATTCTAAAATACCTTGTGCAAGGGTAATACTTGCAGGGACTCCAGAATGGAGCATTTCTTTTATGGCATCGTCTTTATATTTTTGAATGTATTCATCTCGTGTAATTCGGCGTTCTGATGGTTGCGCAAACAACGGCAACCCCATAACAAAAAACAATATGGATATGAAAAGTTTATTCATCTTATTATAATGATGCAAAAATATTGCATATCTATAGATTTTCAACAGCAGTTTAAAATAAATATGAACACCTTATGTTAAAATAATTGAATACCCAACCTTTCCTCAAATCCTTTATTGCCTTGTATTCCACCCGTATGAACTACTACAATTTTTTTGCCGTTTAATTTATCGCTATTTTTTATGATTTCGAAAATACCATACATCATTTTACCAGTATATACCAAATCGAGTGGGATGTGGTGTTTCATCTTAAATTCGTTCACAAAATTTACAAGGGCTTGATTTATTTTTCCATAACCTCCAAAATGATAATCGGTGTTTAAATGCCAATTGTTGTTTTGAATTTCTTTATTGAACAAAATAGTATATTCATTCAAAAGTCGTTGAATATCTCCAACCAAAAACGCTCCGCCTTTTAAAGCTGGAAATCCAATTATTTCTTTTGAATTATCAAGCGAGGCAATGATACCCGCGATGGTTCCTCCCGTGCCATTAGCACAGGTAATGACATCAAAATCAACATTGATGTTATTTCTTATTTCAGTACAACCTTTTACAGCAAAAGCGTTAGAACCACCTTCGGGAACTATATAACTATTACCAAACGCTGTTTTGAGCTCTTCAAAAAAGGATGAATTACTTTTGTTTTCGCGGTAAAAACTTCTGGAGACATATTTGAACTCCATTCCATTATTGGCAGCGATTTGAAGTGTAGTATGGAGTGGTAATGTTTCTTCACCTCGAATAATTCCAATGGTTTTTATATCATAATCTCTACCAGCAGCAGCTGTGGCAGCAATATGATTGGAATAAGCCCCTCCAAAAGTAACCAACTGTGTAAATTTCTTGCTTTTTGCTTCCTGAATATTGTATTTTAATTTACGCCATTTGTTGCCAGAAATTTCGGGATGGGTTAAGTCCTCCCGTAACACATACAATTTAATCTTTTTTTTGATAAAGAAATCTTCAAAAATTTCTGTTAGCGGGATATTGTTTTCGTTGATTTTTTGCATTGGGTTAACAAAATTAACCTATTAAAGCGATGGTTGTTTGAACTTTTCGCTTTGTTCAATTGCATCCATTACTTGAGCCAGGATATTTTCAATAGAATCATTATAGTCAATCGTTAATGGCTTTTTAATTTTAATATGTAATGTAACTCCTTTCTTTTTTAAAAAAACACCTTTTTTATCGAAAGCTCTCCTAAAACCATTCACTAAAATAGGAACAACAATGGGTTGATAATTTTTAATAATGTGAGCTGTACCCTTTCTGCCATCAGCATATGGTCGAGTAGTTCCTTGCGGAAAAGTGATTACCCAACCTGTTTCCAATGCATGTTTTATATTTTCAGTGTCATTTTTATTCACCTTTCGCTTAATTGATTTTCCTGACTCGCGCCATGTTCGTTTTATGGGTATGGCTCCTGTTAAAGCCAATATTTTAGGAAGTATACCTGCCTTCATGGTTTCTTCAGCGGCAATATAATGGATATTATCCTTTTTAAAGTTGAGGAGCGATTTTAAATTTAACTGATTAGGAAATCCAGCTAAAGCACTATGTATGACATGAAACATTAAAGTAACATCTGCAAAATAACTTTGGTGGTTAGATACAAATAATACATTTTTATCTTGCAAAGCCAACAACTGTTCGGCTCCTTCAATTTGTGTCGAATTTATTTTGGTAAAACGATTATAGGTAATTCTTCCAAAAATTCTGAATACCAGTTTTTTTAGAAATACAAATTGACCAAACGCGTCTTTTTTTAGCAAAGAGGTACTATTTTTATGTTACTGTTCATCATTTATCAAAATAACTTAAGCTGATGAACGTTCAAATGTAAATTAATTTTTATTTCTTTTTTAAAATTGAAGCAATTTTAAACTAACATTTTGTAAATAAATGCGCTTGTTAAGAATACTATTTTCGTCAATTTTAATTGTTCAAAGTCATTCAATGTTCTTAACTTCGTCAAAGATTTTATGGACAGCTTTTCAAAAATAAATCAACTAGATAAAGATGAATATTACTACAGTGATGAAGGCTACATTGTTTTTACTGAAAAATATTTATTAAAACGTGGATATTGTTGTCAGAATGGCTGTAAACACTGTCCTTATGGGTTTAAAAAGAAGTCCAAAAGCCCTAAAGGAAGCTATAAAAACACAAACTAATATAATGGTTTTTACATTAATAAAATATTGATAAATCGATGGCTAATAATCAATCATTAAGACCAATAGATGGTATTTCTCCTTCAGGGAAAAATGGGCTTTTTTCAGTACAAATTTCACAAGGAATTCCAAACGAATTGCCTCCTGCAAAACCTTATGACACTTCTGTTAGTCATGCTCCAAAAAGAAAAGACAGTTTAAATGCTGACGAAAAAAAATTAGCATTAAAAAATGCACTCCGTTATTTTGACAAAAAACACCACTCTAGTTTAGCCAAAGAATTTGCCGATGAACTTGCAAAATATGGTCGTATTTATATGTATCGATTTAGACCAGATTATTCAATGTATGCCCGACCAATAAATGAATATCCTGGAAAATCTGTTCAGGCTCGTTCTATCATGCTAATGATTCAGAATAACCTAAATCCTGAAGTAGCTCAACATCCTCACGAATTAATTACCTATGGTGGTAATGGTGCAGTGTTCCAAAACTGGGCACAGTATTTAATTACCATGCAGTATTTATCAGAAATGACCGACGAACAAACTTTAGTGATGTATTCTGGTCACCCCATGGGATTGTTTCCATCGCACAAAGAAGCTCCAAGAGTAGTGGTTACCAATGGAATGATGATTCCGAACTATTCGAAACCTGACGATTGGGAAAAATTTAATGCTCTTGGTGTAACACAATATGGACAAATGACTGCCGGTTCATACATGTACATTGGTCCACAAGGAATTGTCCATGGTACCACCATTACGGTTTTAAACGGATGCAGAAAAATAGATAGTAAGAGAAAAGGGGCTGAGGGCTGGGGACTGGGGACTGGGGACTGTGAACTGGGACAAGGGACAGCCGGGAAACTTTTTGTTACTTCTGGCTTAGGTGGTATGAGTGGCGCTCAACCAAAAGCTGGAAACATTGCAGGAGTCGTTTCTGTTACTGCCGAAGTTAACCGAGCAGCCACACTTAAACGATACCAACAAGGTTGGGTAGATGAAGTAATTAACGATTTAGACGAATTGTGTGAAAGAGTTCAACAAGCAAAAGCTAACAAAGAAGTAGTTTCTATAGCCTTCGATGGAAATGTGGTGGATGTTTGGGAAAAATTTGACCAAGAAAATATTTATGTGGATTTAGGTTCTGACCAAACTTCGTTGCACAATCCATGGGCTGGCGGCTATTACCCTGTTGGTTTGAGCTACGAAGTAAGCAACGACATGATGGCAAACAACCCTGTATTGTTTAAACAAAAAGTACAAGAAAGTTTACGCCGACAAGTTGCTGCTATTAACAAACATTCAAAAAAAGGAACGTACTTTTTCGATTATGGAAATGCTTTTTTATTGGAAGCAAGCCGTGCTGGAGCCGATGTAATAGCGAAAAACGGAATTGATTTTAAATACCCTTCTTATGTCCAAGACATTATGGGACCCATGTGTTTCGATTATGGTTTCGGCCCTTTCCGTTGGGTATGTACTTCGGGCAACCCAAAAGACTTGGAAATTACAGACAACATTGCATGCAAAATTTTGGAAGAGATGATGAAAACTTCTCCAAAAGAGATTCAACAACAAATGCAAGATAACATTACTTGGATAAAGGGAGCTCAAGAAAATAACTTGGTGGTGGGTTCGCAAGCCCGTATTTTGTATGCTGATGCCGAAGGACGAATTAAAATTGCAGAAGCGTTTAACAATGCTGTTGCAGATGGAAGATTATCGGGTCCAATAAATTTAGGTAGAGACCACCACGATGTAAGCGGAACAGATTCGCCTTACCGTGAAACCTCTAACATTTACGATGGATCTTCGTTTACCGCCGATATGGCAATACAAAACGTAATTGGCGATAGCTTTAGAGGCGCCACTTGGGTGAGCATCCACAACGGTGGTGGTGTTGGTTGGGGCGAAGTAATTAACGGCGGTTTTGGAATGACTTTAGATGGCACGTCCAATGCCGACCGCAGATTAAAATCAATGCTTTTTTGGGATGTAAACAATGGTATTGCTCGTAGAAGCTGGGCAAGAAATGAAGAAGCGCTGTTTGCCATAAAACGCGAAATGGCTCGAACACCCAACTTAAAAGTTACTTTACCTAATTTAGTGGATGATAGTATTTTGGATGGTTTATAGAAAAGAACAGTACAAGCGAGCTATCGAAACTGTCTTTTCGCTATTCTTCGTTCCTGCCTAGGCAGGAAAAGGAACAACAAAGGAAAAAGAGATGATTTTAAGGAACGAGTTACCCACGCTGTGGAGTGGTAAACTCTTACCAAAAAAGGGGATGATGGTATTTTGGATAATCTGTAACTGAAAGTAGTAAATTTCGTATCTTTGATAAAAGTAAATCAATTATTTATAATCTTAATATGAAACAAGTTATTTTAAATATTCCTGAGAGTAAATTCCAGTTTTTTATGGAATTGGTAAAAAATCTTGGCTTTGTTAAAACCAGTGTTTTAGATATTCCTGAAGAACATAAAAGAATAGTTAGAAAACGCATTGCAGATTCTACTAAAAACCCTGAAAGATTATTGGATTATGTTTCTATTACTGAAAACGAAATTCCACAATGGCAAATTAACGAAGTAGAAACTCGATTAATTGATTTGGAAAAACACCCTGAAAAAGCTATTGATTTTGACCATGCAATAGGCCGTATTGAAAAAAAGTATGGTTTATAACCTGATTACTTCCAAAAAAGCTGAAGATGATATCGACCAAGCCGTTGGATGGTATGTAAATATTAGTATTGAACTTGCTCAACGTTTTATTCTAGAATTAAAAGCTGTTAAAACCTACATCGTTAAAAATCCAAAAAAATTCAACTTCGTTACAATAACATCCGAGTTGCTTTTCTAAAACATTTTCCTTACGGAATACATTATTTATTAAGTGAACAAACCATTATCATTGTTGCTGTATTTAATACCTCTGAAAATCCTGACAAATGGGAAAAGAGATGACTTTAAGGAACGAGTTACACTGCGTTAAACTCGCACCAGCAAAAGGGGTAAATTATTTTTTGGGGAGTAATGATAAAATATCGCATTCAAGAGCTTGAGCAATAAAAAACAACGTTGCAATTGTTGGACAAAATAAACCATTTTCTATTTTGTAAATAAACTGCTTGTTACTATCAATTAAAAACCCTAATTTTTCTTGACTATAACCTTTCTCTTTTCTTAGTTCGGAAACTTTAACACCTATTTCTTTAGAAAGACTCAACTTTATGTCAGCCTTCATTTTAGCAGTATAGAGAGGTGTAATTTCCACGAAAATAAAATTACTTTACCCTATCTTAAAATAAGAAACAATATATTGTTACATTTGTTTTGAAATAAATTTTCCAAAAATCAAACTCTTCAAATATGAAAAATCTAATATTATTAGCAGCAATTCTAGCGACAACACTTTTGACAGGCTGTATGCAATCAAGATACATTACTGAAAGATATATTAAGAACAATATTGAAGAACATATTGAAGGAAAAAATAGTAAAATTAGCACCTATACAATCTTACAAAAAATGCTAAATACAAATAGATCCTATATTGAATTTACTGGTTATAAGTATAATGAAAAAAAAGGGTTAATAATTGGTGCTGACGCATATTATTTATTAAGACAAAAAACATCAGGAAATAATACAATACTTAAAGAAGTAGTCTATATTGAATTAACGGTAGAACAATGCCAAGCAATACTTACTAATTACAAGCTTTTAAAGGATAAAATTAAAGAAGATGACCCTATAATTTATGAAGCAATTTACAGAGATTATACAGTATCTGATGATTTGTTTATTGGTTATAAAAAAACAACAAATTCATCTTCAAGTAATATCGATTTTTGGGTAAAAGGCGAAAAATATACAATTCCAACTAATCAAGTAATGCGAAAACTTAAAAAATTCATAAAGTATTCTGAATTTTGAATATTAACTCTCTCTACTGAGTTGTATACTCTCACTAGTAAAAAGATGGTTCTTATTGCTAGTAATAAACAACATTAAAAGAATTAAAAATTCCAATTGAATTGCTAAATTATAAGTTAAACTAATAATACTTATAAAGTTTATTTACACCACAACCATTAAGTTACAGCTAATATATAAATAATGCTTCAACTAACTAAAGAACAACTTGATTTTTTAAATCATCACAACATTCCGTTGAGCTCAGTATTTGATGCAAGCGGATTGACACCAAAAGAATATAAACCTTTAATGAAAGACTTGGATAAGTCTATTGCAATTGGAGTAACTCCATGTAAAAAAGGAGATCATATTTTACGGTTACGGACTGGACATTGTATTATTTGTAACCCTGAAGGGTTTGCTCATTTTAATAGACACCATGAAAATTCATACGTATATGTTGCTGCTTCAAAAAATTGTATGAAGTTAAAAATCGGATTCACAAAGGATATTTTAAATAGGGAAGAATCGCTTAACAGGACAAATTATGCTGGCATGAATGATTGGAAAATAATTTACTATATCCAGTGTAAAAATGCAGGTAAAATAGAGTCTAAAATACAAAGTGGACTATCTCAATTTTATTCCCCTGGTGAATATCAGAAAGAAGGAAGAATAGTGGCTTGCTATGAACTTTTCCAATGTGATTATAAATCTATAAAAGAAGTAATCGAAAAGATAAAAATTGAATTTGTTTCCGAAAACTTTAAATTAGAAACTGAATTAAAAGGAGCTGAAAATGACTATAATTTCTCCATTCATTCAAATAAAACACATAAAAGAATAGGCAATGAAATAACTCTGGAAAATTCACAACACAAAAACAACAAATCTAATTCAGAAACTGATAATTTAAAATCGAATAATATTTCAGAAAAATTATCTGACCCACCACCACTATTGGAGAATAACGAATTTGAAGCCTCTAACATTTTATTTGAAAATACTCCGAAATTAGTAACCCTTAAAACTGAAAATAACATACTAACTCAACAATCTCACTCAAACACCCAGAACCTCGACTCACAAAATGAATCCACACACAAACCTTCTTTATCTGAAAACAAAAAAGAGAGAAAATACATGATCCGAAACTTCACAGTTTTAATCCTAATTGTTTTGATTTTATATCTACTTTATAGATAACTGTAAAATTAGAAATTTACCCCCTTGCTGCCGCGAGAGTCCCGCTCGTGGTAAAACTAAACAACAAGGCAGAGCGGTAGCAAATAAACATTAAAACCTCTCCAACTCATCATACAATTCTTTAACGGGTAAACCCATTACATTAAAGTACGAACCAACAATTTTTTCGATGCCAATGTAGCCTATCCATTCTTGGATGCCATAGCTACCGGCTTTGTCAAAAGGCTGGTAATTGTTGATGTAATAATCAATTTCGAAATTGGTAAGTGTTTTAAAATACACTTCGGTAACTACAAAAAACGACACTTGTTTTTCTAATGAAATTAATGTAACCGCTGTAATTACTTCGTGCATCTTGCCAGAAAGGTCGCTGAGCATGTTAAACGCATCATCGCGGTCTTTGGGTTTGCCAATAATTTTATCGTCTAAACAAACAATGGTGTCGGAAGTAATCACCAATTGGTTTTCTTTTAACTCGGGTTGAAATGCATCGGCTTTTAATTTGCTTAAAAACAAGGCAACTTCTTCTTTTTTGAGGTGTGATGGATAAACCTCCTCCACCTCTTTGGTAACAATGGTAAATTCTAAACCTAAATCTTTGAGCAACTGTTGTCGGCGTGGTGACTTAGAAGCTAAAATGATGTCTTTTTTGATAAAACTTAATGGATTCATATTTACTAAAAATGGGATAAATTTCTGCATTATTTTTTTGTCGGAAGCACTTCGGACTTCGGACTTCGGACTTCCTACCTCTTATAATCACAAACCTGCTAATAAAGTATATCCAAAAACCAAGGTGTATAATATACCAGAAAGCATAAACAGTTTAGTATTTCTACTCAATTTTGAATAATCAATTTTTTGGTTGGCTTGTTGCAATTGATAAAACAAATAACCCAAAGGAGCTTGCAAAGCAAAAAGAAAATAGATAAACGAAGTAGTGTCGTTAGACCTTAATTGTTCGTATTGTAAAAACCCTAATAACAACATCATCAATATAACAATTCCTTGCGAAATTCTTTTCGATTTTTGCTTTCCATATACCACTGCAAACGTGTCGCTTCCATATTTTTTATCGCCTTCATAATCTTCAACATCTTTAATTATTTCGCGCAAAAGGGTACTCAAAAAAGCAAATACAGAAAACCCCAATACCCATTTAAAACTATTGCTCAAAATTTCATTAAACACAAATAATAAATCTTCAAAAGTGGTGCCGGCGTCGACATTAAAAAGCAACCTATTTACAGTTTCATCAGCATGTTGATGTTGCAACAATATTTCGTACAAACCTACTACAAAAGGAACTAAAAAAGCCAATATTGCTACCACTACATTTCCTAAAATTACCCACTTTTTAAAGTATACCGAATAATACCATAATGCACCAACCGACAAAAACTGTATTGCGGCTAATTTTAAATTTCCAGACTGATATGCAACAAATATGGCAATAATAATTGCTATGCTGCTAATTACAATATGTGAGCCCATAGCCCATCTTCGTTTTATATACTTACCAACAATTATACTTTCGGGTCGATTAACACGGTCGACCTTGGTATCGAAATAATCATTAATAATATAACCAGCCGCAGCAATCATTACAGTTGATAATCCCAGTAAAAAAAAGTTAATATTGCTCATCTGTAGTTCGATAGCATTTATCCCTAAAAATGGATAAAGCAAAGCATATCGTACCGCATACTGAGTTAATGCAATAATTAATAGATTGGGTAATCGAATTAATTTTAAGAAAGCAACCAATGGATTCATGAGGTAAAAATAAGTAATTTGTTGAGAATTAAAAATAGTACCACCTTTTAGAAGTTTCCATTTTTTTAAAATGACTGAATATTAAACAGATATTCGTAATTTTAATTTAGTTAAATACCAACATGGATATTCATCAAGTACTTATAAAACATTGGGGATTCAACACCTTTCGACCTTTACAGGAAGATATCATTCAAAGTATCTTAAATGGTAAAGATACCCTTGCATTACTACCTACTGGTGGAGGGAAATCGATATGTTTTCAGGTTCCTGCTCTAGCGCAAGATGGTATTTGCATTGTTATTTCACCACTTATTGCCTTAATGAAAGACCAAGTGGAGAATTTAGTAAAACGTGGAGTTAAAGCCACAGCAATTTATTCGGGAATGACACCTCGAGAAATTGATATTGCTTTAGACAATTGTGTTTACGGAAATTATAAATTTCTATACCTTTCACCAGAGCGTATTGAAACGGATATTTTTAAGGCTCGATTGGAAAAAATGAATGTCAATTTATTTGCTATCGATGAGTCGCACTGCATCTCACAATGGGGTTACGATTTCAGACCATCGTACCTCAATATTAATAAACTACGAGAACTTAAACCATCAGTCCCATTCTTGGCTTTAACAGCTACGGCTACTGCGGATGTTGTAAAAGATATTCAACAAAAACTAGGATTCAAAAAAGAAAATGTACTTCAAAAAAGTTTTGAGCGAAAAAATATCGCCTATATTGTAGTATATGAAGAAGATAAGTTAAATCGTTTACTCAAAATTTTAAAAAAGATAAATGGAACATCGGTAGTTTATGTGGGCACTAGAAAAAAAACCAAAGATGTTGCTCAATTTTTATTAAAAAATGGTGTTTCGGCAGATTTTTATCATGCTGGATTAACCAATCAAGAGCGAAGTACCAAACAAAATAACTGGATAAATAACATCACTCGGGTTATTGTTTCAACCAATGCTTTTGGGATGGGAATTGATAAGCCAGATGTAAGAACTGTGGTTCATTTAGATTTGCCTAACTCGCTTGAAGCCTACTTTCAAGAGGCAGGTAGAGCAGGGCGTGATGAACAGAAGGCATTTGCCGTGTTGCTGGTTGAACAAGCCGATCGCTCTGAACTAGAAAAACAACTCATCAACAGTTTTCCTGATATAGAAACCATTAAAGCGGTTTATCAGGCGTTGGCTAACTTTTACCAAATTCCTATTGGATCTGCATTTAATGAAAGCTATTTTTTTGATATAAATGAGTTTAGCAAACAATATAACTTTCAGGTTTTTACGGTTTTTAATTGCTTAAAATTTTTAGAAAAAGAAAATTACATTATGCTTTCGGAAGCATATTACAACCCTTCTAGAATAAAAATTGAATGGAATCAGCAAGATTTGTACACCTTTCAAGTAAAAAATCCTAACATAGATGTGTATATCAAAACCATATTACGCTCGTATGGTGGTCTATTCGAAGATTTTGTAAAAATAGATGAGTATGATTTGGCAAAAAAATTAAAAACCAGCAAAGAACAAATTGAAAAAGTACTGGATTATTTGGTAAGTCTCAACGCTATTAGTTATGTTAAACAAACAAGATTACCTCAACTAACCTATTTAACACCTCGAATTGAATCTAAATCATTGTACATTTCGAAACAACATTATAGCGAAAGAAAAGAAGTTTCGGTACGAAAAATGGAAAGTGTAATTTATTATGCATTTAGCAAACACAAATGTAGAAGCCAAATTTTACTTGCCTATTTTGGCGAAAATAATACTTATCGTTGTGGGGTGTGTGATGTGTGTTTAGAACGCAATAAATTAGCATTAAGTGATGTAGAGTTTAGCAGTGTTTCTGATCAAATTAAAAAATTACTCAACGAAAAGCACCTCCCAATTAATAGCCTTATTGGAAAAATTACTGGTATAAGAGAGGATAAAGTAATAAAAGTAATTCAGTGGCTGATGGAGAACGAAAAATTGGCACATAACGATAAAAATTTATTGGAATGGAGAAAATAATTTGGAATTGCAAACATTTCAGGGAATTAACAGTAGAGCAATATCACAAAATTATTTATTTGAGAACAGCCGTTTTTGTGGTAGAACAAAATTGTCCGTATCAAGAAGTGGATAACAAAGATGTTGTATCGCATCATTTATTCGGAATAAATTCCCAAAATGAAGTCGTTGCTGTTACTCGAATTTTACCTCAACAGGTTTCCTACAATGAAATTTCTATTGGACGAGTAGCCATAAAAAAAGCTGCTCGAGGAACAGGATTGGCTCACGAATTAATGTTGGAATCGTTTGCTGCGGTAGAAAAAATTTATGGTAAGCAACCCATTCGGATTTCGGCTCAACAATATTTAGTGAATTACTACTCAAAACATGGCTTTGTTCAAGTTGGAGAAATGTATTTAGAAGACGGCATTCCTCATGTTGAAATGTTAAAGGAAGCCTAACCTAAGCGTTGCAAAAGGATGAGGGAAAAAGTAAAAAAATAATTTTAAATACCCATTAAGCCAATCATTCAGAACGGTTTGGTAGGCTTAATTTTTTTATTTTTTTTATAGGTCCTGGGCAGAATCGCTGATGACATTCGACACAACGAGTAACCAAATTATTAAACCCTTGTGTTTTGTTCGAATCGTTTGCAAACAATTCATTGGCTTGTTGTATCATTAATTTAGTGAAAGCTTCAAACTCAGGAGTTTTAACATTTTCATCTGTAGGAATAGCCGTATGAATTCTTTCCAACTCATCAATATATTCTTTGCTAATGTTCCCGGTGCTGTCGGTAATTAATTTCTTAATGGCATCAGCATCATCGTACATTTTTCTCATCAACAAGGCTAACTCGCTATCGCCATTTGGATTAATAGCAGATACCTTTACATCCGACGAACAGGTTGATTTTTGTTCATCGTTATTACACGCAAATAACAACGAAATAACTCCGATAAAAATCAGAACAATAAAATTATTTAGCAGCTTCATCACTTGTGGTAAGTTTTTCTTCTTTTAAAATAACACCAACCGCTTCAAACGAATAATTAATTTCTGGTTCAGTAACTGCATCAATTTCTGTTTGAGAAGCATTTGCGTCTTTCAAATAATGTTGTAATTCTTCAACCGAAGTAGTGTCGATTTTAGCTACACCTTGAACATAAGCCATTCTTCCTGCTGCATCTTTAGGCATAAAAAAACCGTAATCTTTAAACGTTACTCTCATCTGTAAATCATCACCTAAATTTAACATCATCCAACAACCTTTCTTTTGACAAACTTCAGTAATAGGTGCCATTAATTTGGTTTCTAACGAATCTTTTCCTTTAAATTGAGCCAGAAATTCGGCAGCAGTTAATGCTCCATCTTCAGTAATATCTTGACCGTGTTTGGTAATAGTTACTTCTACATTTTCTGTTGCAGATGCTTTGTTTTCTTGATTGTTAGCACAGGCAAACATTAACAATGTAGCGGTTGCAAAAATTATTTTCTTCATTTTTAATTGGTTTTTTTGTTACAGTTGCAAATATAATTTTTTGATTCATTAAAAAAACTAATATTTGTCATGTTAAAAATGTAAGTGGAATTTAATTAATTTAAACCATTTGAAAAGTCGGTGTCCAAAACTTTTATGGTTGGATTTTGTGCAAATGTGTTTTGGGCAACACTTAAAAAAGTAAGAAGTAAAATATACTTCATCATTATCAGTTTAAATTTCTTCATCACAATTTTCCCTATCCATTTCAAATTCAAGTGTGCTGTGTGAAATATTTAAATGCTCAAGACTGTGTCGAATTTTATTTTTCACTTCTGTAAGTTCTGTTATACTGCTATTATCCGAAACAACTATGTGGGCTGTAAGCGAATTATAGGTAGTGCTTATAGCCCAAATGTGCAAATGATGCACATTAATTACACCCTTTATTTTACTCAATTCAACTTTCACATTTTCAAGGTTTATTCCTTTGGGAACTGCATCCATTGATAAATTAAAACTGTCACGAAGTAAACTTATTGTGCTTATCAAAATAACAAAGGCAATTAAAATTCCTATTGCAGCATCAAGCCAAAACCACCCGGTAAAAATGATAACAATGCCCGCTATTACTACTCCTAAAGAAACGAGTGCATCAGCAGCCATATGTAAGTATGTCCCTTTTATGTTTAAGTCTTTTCCTTTCATAAACATAAATGCAGTAATGGAATTAATAATTATTCCGACACCCGCAACCAAAGCCATATTGCCACCATTAATAATTTCAGGATTTCTAAAACGAGAAACGCTTTCCCAAATAATACTTCCGACTGCTATCAACAAAACAACTGCATTAATTAGAGAAACTAAAACGGTAGATTTTCTATAACCATAAGTAAAAGTTGTGGTTGGTTTTGTTTTGGCAAGCCTGTATGCCAAAAATGCTAAAAGTAAACTTGCAACATCACTTAAATTATGTCCGGCATCCGAAAGCAATGCTAATGAGTTGAAATAAAAACCTCTTGCCGCTTCTATTATTACAAAAAGTGAATTGAGAACAATTCCAATAATAAATGCTCTATTCAAATTTTGAATATCTGCTGAATGAATGTGATTATGCTCTGCCATTAAAATATTCCGTATTTCAAAGTCAAAGACAACTGCCCTGCATGATAAGCTGTATGTGAAATAATTCTGCCTATGGCTTCAGCTTTGGATTTTGTTCCAAACTCTTTTGTTGTTATAGTTTGCTGCCAATCATCTGTAAATTCAATTAGTAAATGCAACTTTTGAGAAAAGAGTTGCAAGTAAAAAGAT
>JAVHRO010000050.1:0-18603 GCA_036171675.1 Vicingus sp.
TAAAATTTGTTGCATAAAAAAAGAGGATGCCTTTTTGGACACCCTCTTTTTTATTTTATGGTAAATAGGTTATGCTAATTGTTTGTACCAACTATTTTTTAATGGAGTTTTCCAATTATTTTCAAATTCAAATTTTGTTGTCACCAT
The DNA here is from genome assembly GCA_036171675.1 of Vicingus sp. Taxonomy (GTDB): domain Bacteria; phylum Bacteroidota; class Bacteroidia; order Flavobacteriales_E; family Vicingaceae; genus Vicingus. The sequence goes on from JAVHRO010000050.1 coordinate 148, forward strand.
GTTGTTAAACACGATTGTTTCATTAGTAATTTCTCCTTTTTCATAAAGTGAACCAAATTCATTCATCTTAAATGGAATCGCCACATTATTCTTGAAATACGATAAATTCATTCTATTAACAAGTTCCAATTCTAGTTCTTGCTCCAATTCCTTCATAAGTCGAATGGATTTATCTTGAGCTGATCCACACATCTTATCCCCTTTTTCATCCACAAAAAGTACAATAAATAAGTTGTGGAATACATCAAAATCAGCTGTTAATAAATTGCCATGCGATTCCCAATTAGAAACAAAATCATCTATCCTAACTTTAATAAAATTAATATCATCTTGATCAAAAACTTTAGATGACTGATAAATCCATACTTTACTGTTTTCAGGGAATTTTTTATATTCTAAGTTCATTTTTGTAAATTTTATAAATCGTTGGCTTTAGCTATTAATTCAGCTAAATCATATACCTTGGTTTCTTCTTCTTTGTTTTTAAATTTCACCCCATCCGTTATCATGGTCATACAAAACGGGCAACCTGTTGCAATAATATCTGGTTTCAATTCTAACGCCTCATCGGTTCGCTCAACATTGATTTCTCTATTGCCTTTTTCAGCTTCTTTAAACATTTGAGCGCCACCTGCTCCACAACATAAACCAGTTGATTTACAACGTTTCATTTCAACTAATTCTGCTTCTAATTTTTCAATTAACGAACGAGGTGCGTCATAAACTTCATTTGCTCTACCTAAATAACAAGGATCATGAAAAGTAATTAGCTTACCTTTAAATTTACCTCCTTTAATCGTTAGTTTTCCTTCATCAATTAATTGTTGTAAGAATTGTGAATGATGTAAAACTTCATAATTTCCACCTAAATCAGGATATTCATTTTTAAGTGTATTAAAGCAATGAGGACATGTAGTTACAATTTTTTTTATTTGATATCCATTCAATACTTGAATATTACCCATGGCTTGCATTTGAAACAAAAATTCATTTCCTGCCCTTTTAGCAGGATCACCTGAACAACTTTCTTCTGTTCCTAAAACAGCAAAATTGATTCCTACATGGTTTAATATTTTAACGAATGCTCTTGTAATTTTTTTTGCTCTATCGTCAAAACTTCCAGCGCATCCAACCCAAAACAATACCTCTGGTTGTTTACCCAAAGCCATCATTTCAGCCATTGTTGATACTTTTAATTCACTCATATTATTAAGTTTTTAAGTTTATTAAATTTTTTGAATTTCGTTCGGTTAAAACCAACGTTCTCCATCAAAAAATTCAGAACTTATTTATTGTTCATCTTTCCATTTAAGTCTATCCGCTTGAGAAAATTGCCATGGGGCACCATTATTTTCAATATTGGTAAAAATACCTGTCCATTCAGTTGGAGATTTTGATTCTTCCATAATGAGGTATCTTCTTAAGTCAACAATTATTGATAAAGGGTCGTTATTTACGGGACAAGCTTCGGTACAAGCATTACAACTTGTACATGCTAACACTTCTTCTTCAGAAATATAATCTCGAATTAACGATTTGTTATCAGAAAAATCCTTTCCATGTTTATCAATACCTTTTCCAATTTCTACCAATCTATCTCTGGTGTCCATCATAATTTTTCGTGGTGACAATAACTTTCCAGTAATATTAGCAGGACAAACAGATGTACACCGACCACATTCTGTACAAGTATAACTATCCATCAACTGTTTCCAAGTTAAATCTACTACATCTTTAGCTCCAAATCTTAATGGTTCGCCTACAGGTTCAGTTGGTGAAGCATATGGGTCGGCATCTGGATTAAACATTAATTCAACTTCCTTTTTAACTGAAAGCATATTATCCAACTGTCCTTTTGGCTCTAATTTTGAAAAATAAACATTAGGGAAAGCCAATAAAATATGAAAATGTTTTGAATAGGGTAAATAATTTAAAAAGGCAAAAATTCCTACAATATGAAACCACCATAATGATCTTTCCAATAAAATCAAACTACCTTCTCCTGTTGAACTTAGTATAGGAAGCAGTAAGCTACTTATTGGAAATGCACCAACCTTGGTATAATGAAATGAATTTAAGTTTTGTAACGATGTATCAGCTGCATTCATAATTAAGAATGCTGACATTAACAATACTTCTGTAATAAGAATATAATTTGCATCCGATGTTGGCCAAGAAGTCATTTCTACACCCGAAAATCGTTTGATACGAAGAACATTTCTTCTAATAAGGAAAATAACACATGAAACCAGTACTAACATTGCTAATATTTCAAATCCAGAAATTAAGTATGTATAATATTTGCCAAAAAATGAAAATAATCGATGCGAACCCAAAATTCCATCTAAAATAATTTCAAGCACTTCGATATTAATAATAATAAAACCTGCATAAACTAAAATATGTAAAATTCCAGCTACGGGTCTAACTACTATTTTGGACTGACCAAGTGCAACCTTTGCCATCAGTGCAAATCGTTCCTTTTTTCTATCAGAACGATTAATGTCTTTACCTAATTTAATGTTTCTGATTATGGTTTTAAGGTTTTTAGCAAACAGAAAAGAAGCCGCAATTAAAAGTGCAATAAAAACGATGGAAGAAATCATTATAAAATTTTTAAATTTTTAATCTTTTTTACCAAAAATAGAAAAGTGAACGTATCTTTTTGGGTGTTCCTTCAAATCAATAAGTAAACTATCCATATCCTTAGAGGTATTCTGAAGGTTTATATATAAACTATCATTATTGATTAACTGCCCCATGGTTCCTTCACCATTTTTTATTTTTGCCATTATTGCTGACAAATCTTCGAATGTAGCTTGGGCTTTATTTAAGGTGGTATTCATGTGTAAAGCGGCAAGAGAGTCGCTAAAGGTTTTAAAGTTTTTTATGGTAGGTTGAAGTGATTTTATGGATGTATTCATAGTTTCAGCAACTTCTTTGTAGGTAGTAATGGTAGAACTTAGATTAGATAAAATTTCTGCTAATCGAGCTTTATTCCTTTCATTTAAAACGTCATCAATATCCTTTATGACCAACTGAAGCTGTGATAAGGAATTGTCCATATTTACAATCATTTTTTCAGCTTTTTCTTTAATAGGTAATATTTGTTCCGACATATCGGCAAACATTGACTTTTGCAAATCAGCCTTTAACGTATCGTTAGTTTGAATATTTGTTTTACTATCGCCAATTTTTAGTGCAATGGCTTTAGAGCCTAAAAAATCTAGACTTACCAAGCTGGCAATAGAATTATTTGGAATTAAAAAATCAGTTTCAGTAATTACAAATCGAACAACAACATTTCCAGAATTATCAGGATGAAAGTAAATGGATTCTACCACTCCAACTTGAAATCCATTGATTAATATGGGTGATGATTTTACCAATCCAGCAACAGAAGGGTATACCGTATAAACTGTTTTGCTTTTAAAAAGAATATTGGTACCTTTTAAAAAATTATAACCCCAAATTAGCATTGCAATTGCTAGTAAGGAAAAGAACCCAACTTTTACTTCTTTTGAAATTTTCATGTAAAATTTTATAACGTTTACAAATATCGTGAAAGCAAATTACTTTACAAAAAAATGAAACATTAATCGAACTAATTTTGTTGAAGTTTTATTGCCTCACTAATTGGAATACGAACACCATCTTTAAAGGCAACAATAAAGGCGTCTTTAAATCCTTTATCTTTAAGTTCTAGTTGTAGATTATTAGCATTTCCAATGTTTTTTTCCGAACCATAAGTATATCTATAAAGCCCTCCAGCCTCATATAAATCAACTCCTTCTAATCCATTAAAATTTTCTGGCTTTAAATCAGTTTTTATGGATGATGTTGCAATTTGAACTTTAAATACCACCCCTTCTTCCACCACAAGTGGTGGTTTTTTATCTTTATCTTTTTTATTCTTTTTATCCTCAACTACAACCGTTGGTTTAGGTTTATCTTCAACTACTGGTGGCTTAGGCTCCATTTTTTCACCTTTACTTTCAATATCGTGCTTATACTCTTTAAATGCCCTAAAAATCGCTGAAGCCATATAATCTTGCCCAATATCAGAAGCTAAAAATTTTTCTTCTTCTTTGTTGGTAATAAAACCTGTTTCTATTAATACACTTGGCATTGCTGTTTGGTGTAATACTAAAAATCCTGCTTGGCGAACTCCTCTGTTATATCTTCCTACTTTTTCGGTAAACTCTTTTTGAACTTTAGTTGCAAAAATTAAACTTTGTTCCAAATGTGCACTTTGAGTCATGTTTAATACGATATATGACTCAGGAGAATTTGGGTCAAAATTTTCATATTTAGACTTATAATCATCTTCATATAAAATGGAAGCATTTTCACGTTGAGCTACTCTTAGGTTTGACTCTGTTTTGTGCAAACCCATTACATAAGTTTCTGTTCCGATTGCTGAAGAAACTGTACCAGAATTTACATGTATACAAATAAATAAATCAGCATTAGCTTTATTGGCAATTTTTGCACGTTCACCTAATTCAACAAAAACATCAGTTGTTCTAGTGTAAATAACGTTAACATCTTTAAAATTATCCTCAATGTATTTACCCAATTTTAAAGCAATTGAAAGTGCAATGTTTTTTTCGTTTGCAATAGAACCAACACAGCCCCCATCTTTTCCTCCATGACCAGCATCTATAACAATGGTTTTAACTCCAAAAAAATCATCAATGACTTTTGCAGTAGAAGTAAAAAAAATGGTAACAAAAAAAACAAGAACGACTGAAATTATGCGTTTTAACACAGTATAATTTTTCTTAATGTTATCGGTTTTAAACATAACTAAGGTCAAATTTATTTTTTTAATTTTGTGTCCTTTTATTTATATAAATATTTTATCACAACATAAATGTTAATAATTCTATGCATTTTGGTTTAATTTAACTTAATTGCACTGAATTTTGCACTAAATGAACTTCAACTATTATACCAAGCTTTTTTACCTACTCAGACTATTCACGTTGTTGCTTCTTGGTGTCTTACCTTTTTCGATGTTAGCTCAACATGACACTACACAAAGCACTATCCAAATTTTATCTATCGATTCTTTTATTTCTAAAGATGCCATGAAATCGAAAGTAGAATATAAAGCAAAAGATTCCATTCGATTTGATTTAAAGTTGCAACAAATATTTTTATTTGGCGAGTCAGAAGTTCACTATGAAGACCTAGAATTAAAAGCCGAAGAAATAGAGTCGGATATGGATTCTAATATTGTAATTGCAAAAGGAAAACAAGATTCAACCTTAAAATACGTTGGTGAGCCCTATTTTAAACAATCCGACAAAGAATTTTATGCTCACGAAATAAAATATAATTTCAAGTCAAAAAAAGGACTTATTTCCGACGTTAAGACTCAAGAAGGTGAAGGTTATATTCATGGACAAAAAATATACAAGAATGCCGACAATATTCTTTATATAAGAAATGGAAAATATACCACGTGTAATTTAGCCGAACCTCATTATCACTTTGGTGCGAATAAACTAAAAATCATTCCCAACGATAAAATTATTACCGGTCCTGCCGATTTATTTATTGAGAACGCACCTACTCCATTTGCAATTCCTTTTGGCTTTTTTCCAAATACTCCAAAACAAAAATCAGGAATAATTATTCCAATGCCAGGAGAAAGTCAACAATTAGGCTTTTTTATGCTAAATGGAGGTTATTATTTATTTGTTAACGACCATTTGGATGCTGAACTTACTGCAGATGTGTATTCTAAAGGAAGCTGGGGCACCAAATTTAACTCGAACTATAGCAACAGATATAAATTCAATGGAAAAATAGAAACTAACTATTCAGTTTTTAAGAATAGCGAAAAAGAATTCCCCGATTATAGCGAGAAAAAAGATTTCTTTATAAGATGGCATCACAACCAAGACCCAAAGGCAAATCCTACAAGTGTGTTTGCCGCAAATGTTAATTTAGGTACAAGTACCAATTTCACCAATAATTACAACACTTCAGCAACAGATTATTTGTCAACCAACTTTAGCTCAAACATTTCGTTTACAAAACGATGGGATAACAAACCGTTTACATTAAATATTAATGCTTCGCATAATCAGAACACGTTATCGAAACAAATCACCATACGTTTACCTGAAATAGCTTTTAGCGTGGCTCGTATTTATCCACTTGCTAGAAAAAAAATGGTTGGAGCTCAAAAATTCTATGAGCAAATTGGACTGTCTTATTCGCTTAATTTTAAAAATGAAGTGACTGCGTATGATTCTTTGTTTAACATTAACAAACCAGAACTTGTTACACGACAATTAAAAAATGGGATTAAACACACCATTCCTATTAGTACTTCCATAAAAGTGTTAAAGTATTTCACGTTAAATCCTGCTGTAAATTATTCAGAGATTTGGTATTTAAAAACTATTCATAAATCTTGGGATACCACCCAAATTAACAATATTAGAGCCGATACCATTAATAAATTTGAACGAGGAAGTACGTATAATGCCTCTGCTAATTTAACAACCAAACTATACGGAATGTATAGCTTTAAAGGAAGTAGAATCAAAGCTATTCGCCATGTCGTTACTCCTAGTGTTGGAATATCCTATACGCCAGAAAATAACAGTGGAATAAGAACCTATTCTGACACTAACAATATAACCTATAAATATTCCATTTTTCAGGATGGCGTTTATGGAGGAACCAACACGGTAAAAGCGGGTTTACTAAATTTGAGTTTAATGCAAGGTTTTGAAATGAAATACAGAACTAAAAATGATACTTCTAACGTGCTAAAAAAAGTTACTTTGATTGATAATCTTAGCCTATCTTCAAACTACAATATGTTGGCTGACTCATTTAATTGGAGCAATATTTCTATTGGAGCTCGTACCTATTTGTTTAATAAATTTAATATAAATTTCAATGGAACGGTTGATCCGTATGCGTTGGATTCTTTAGGTAGTAAAATAAATAAATCAAATTATGCCGAAACAGGTAGTTTAGGTCGATTAACCAATGCGTCTGTAAATGTGGGTTTTATGTTAAAAAGTAAAGTAGCTAATAAGATTGAAAAAACTACCAATTTTGCCACAGAACAAGAACTCGCCTACGTAAATTCACATTTAGACGATTATATCGATTTTGATGTCCCCTGGACACTCAATATAGCGTATAACGTATATTATTCAAAACCTGTTTTTGAAAGTTCCAAAAGTGTTGTTCAAACTATTGGAGTAACCGGTGATGTTAGTTTAACACAAAAATGGAAAATTGGATTTTCTTCGGGTTACGATTTTCAACAACACGATTTGTCATATACCAATTTGGGTATCTACCGAGATTTGCATTGTTGGGAAATGGATATTCAGTGGATACCCCTTGGACCTCGACAAAGCTACACTTTTACGATTAAAGTAAAATCAGCTATGTTACAGGATTTAAAACTAATTCGTAGAAATATACCTAGTATATTTTAAATCATTAACGAAAATGGGGTCACTTTACTTAATTAACTAATTTTGCCGACTAAAACCACACGTAATAGATGAAAAACATTGCCCTAGAACAATTTATTGAGGAAATGCCAAAAGCAGAACTTCACTTACATATTGAAGGAACTTTTGAAGCAGAATTAATGTTTTCGATTGCTAAAAGAAATCAACTATCAATTCCTTATAATAGTATTGAAGAACTTAAAAAAGCCTACAATTTTAATAACTTACAAGAGTTTTTAGACCTTTATTATGCCGGGGCAAACGTGTTAATTTATGAACAAGATTTTTACGATTTAACATGGGCTTATCTTTCAAAAATTCATCAACAAAAGGTAGTCCATACCGAAATATTTTTCGACCCCCAAACTCATACCGACAGAGGAATTGATTTTGACATCGTAATAAAAGGCATTCACCGTGCATTAGAAGATGGAAAAAATAAATTGGGAATTAGCTATAAATTAATCATGTCGTTTTTACGCCATTTAGATGAAACATCAGCGTTTAAAACCTTAGAACAAGCTTTACCTTATAAATCATGGATTAATGGAGTTGGTTTAGATTCATCAGAAAAAGGAAATCCACCATCAAAATTTGAACGAGTTTTTGAACAAGTTCGAACTGAAGGATTTTTAACAGTTGCTCACGCTGGTGAAGAAGGTCCAGCAGAATATGTTTGGGAAGCACTTAATCTTTTAAAAGTGAGCCGCATCGACCATGGAAATAGAAGTCTTGATGATGAAAAATTGGTTGACTATTTAGCAGAAATTCAAATGCCATTAACCCTTTGCCCCCTTTCAAACTTAGCGCTTAAAGTTGTAAACGACCTGAAAGATTATCCTCTAATTAAAATGATGAATTCCGGTTTGTTAGTTACCATTAATTCTGACGACCCTGCTTATTTTGGGGGTTACATGAACGAAAATTACAAAAGAATTGCAACAGCACTGAATCTTAATAAAAAACAAATTACCGAATTAACAAAAAATAGCTTTAAATCAAGTTGGCTTACAACAGAAGATAAAGAAAAAATGATTTTACAACTTGATGAGTATTTTCAAAAAAACTGATTGGTATTTTATTTGATGTGAAAATTTATTTCACCTCAATCAATTCCACATCAAAAGTTAGGGTTTCATTTGGACCAATTACTCCTCCAACGCCATTTGACCCATAAGCTAGATTAGCAGGTATAACAAAGGTTGCTTTATCGCCAACTGATAATAGTGAGAACCCTTCATCCCATCCTTTTATTACTTGTCCAACTCCCAATTTAAAAGTAAAAGGTTCGTCACGAAATAAAGAACTATCAAAAATTTCATCATTTTTTAATCGACCTGTATAATTGACAACAACTGTATCTCCAATTTTGGGACATTCACCATTACCACGATGATTTATAGTATAAACCAAACCAGAAGGAGTTTTTATTTCATCATTATTCATTTGCTCATTTTAATATAAAGCAGAACAGGAATATTTTTAGCAAATTGCTAAAAATATTCCTGTTCCATCTATTATAAATAACTAAATTATTTAATCATTCACTTTAATTAATTCTACTTCAAAAACAAGTGGCATAAATGCTTTTATAACACCTCCTGGAGGTGGGTTAGAACCGTAAGCCAATTGTTGAGGCAAAAAGAACTTATATTTTGCGCCTTCTTTCATCAATTGTAAACCTTCAGTCCAACCTTTAATTACTTGGTTTAACCCAAATGTTGCAGGCTCTCCACGATTAATTGAACTATCAAAAACAGTTCCATCAGGAGTAGTTCCAACGTAATGAACAGTAACACTAGAAGTTGCTGAAGGTTGTTTACCATCACCTTCTTTTAATACAATATATTGCAACCCACTTTCGGTAGAAACCACTCCTGGATTTGCTTTATTTTTTTCTAAAAATTGTTGACCAGCAACCAAATCCTTTTGGCTTTCAGCTAATTTTTCATTGCTCGCTTTATCCGCCTTTTGTTTAAAGTACACAGCAACAACTTGCTGCAATGATTCAGCTGAACATGAATTTTCGCCTTTAACCCCTTCTTTAATTCCGGCAAGAATAGCATCGATATTTGCCTCTGAAAATTCTTTTTTTATGCTTTGAGCCATGTTAACACCAATTCCATAACTTACCGAATCAATTTGATTTGTTAAAACAAATCCTTTTTGAGCTGGTGCAGTAGATTTCGCTTTTTTTTCTTTTTGGGCCGAAGTACTTTCTGCAGTTGCAATTAATGCAATCGAAAGCATTAAAATTTTAAAAATTGATTTTTGCATAATCTTAATTTTTATTTATCCATTACTTTAATTAATTCTACTTCAAAAACAAGTGGCATAAATGGTTTGATTGGTCCACCTGGACGAGGAGTTGCACCATACGCTAATTCTTGAGGAATAAAAAATTTGTATTTTGCACCTTCTTTCATTAACTGAAGTCCTTCGGTCCAACCTGGTATAACCTGACTAGCATTAAATTCTATGGGTTCTCCACGCTCTACAGAACTATCAAAAACTTCACCATCAGGTGTTGTTCCATGATAATGAACTTTTACTTTTGACTCAGCTGTTGGTTGTTTTCCTTTACCTTCTTTCATTACTATGTACTGTAAACCTGATGCAGTAACTTGAACGCCTGGTTTAGTTTTATTTTCTTCTAGGAACTTTTCCCCTTGAATTTTTACATCACCAAATTGTTCTTTAGCTGTTTTTTCAGCTTCAGCTTGTTGTTTAACCATGGCTTCTTGTTGTTTCTTTTGGAAAAATGTCTGTAAAACTCCTTGACAATTTTCAATTTTTATTGTCAATTCTGCAGAGTCTAATACATCGTTAAATCCTTTAATAAAAGCTTCACTATTTGCTTCAGAAAAATCTTTAGAAATGTTTGATGCCATATTTGCACCCAACGCATAACTAACAGAATCTACTTGATTTGATAACACAATGTCATTTGAACTTTCATCTTTTCCACACGACATTAAAACAACTGCAATAAGAGCAGGTAAAGTGATTTTTTTCATGGTTATTTTTTAGTTTTTAGTTGATATCTATAATTTCTATTTCATAAAGCAATGGAGTAAATGGTGGTACTATTCCAGTAGCCGAACCTTTGTCCCCAAAAGCGAGCTGCGAAGGTATGATAATTTTTGCTTTTTCTTTATTTTTCATTCCTAATAATGCAATATCTAAACCTTGTATAACTTGATTTGGAGTGCCAAAAGTGTATTCAAAATAATTTTTATTAAAGGTATTATCAAACTCTATTCCATCTAAAAAATAGGCTATATATTTCAAGGTAACTGTCCTTCCATTTTCAACTGAAATACCTTGTCCTGATTGAGCAGTATTAATATAAATGCCATTATTATAGTTGAATGAATTAAATTGGCTGATATAACGTTTTATTATTTTTTGCTCAATAAATTCTGGGTCATTTTTTGCAAGAAAATCTTGATTTTTAGAAATTGTTAAAAATTCATAAATTTTTAAATAGCCATCTAAAACCGATGTGTCATTAGTAAGTTTTACATTAAAATGTTGGTTTCTTAAATACGATGACCTTACCTTAAAATGTACACTATCACCTTCGTTTAAATCAGCAATTAAGTTATTAAGTATAAAGTTTTCAGTATTGAATGGTAATAATTCGTATTTCTGATAAATGGTATCTGTTTTTAAAAGCAATTTTATGGATGCCCTAACAAAATCGTTTTTTTTGAATGATTTTCCATTTTCATCAAAAGCTAATAATTTATAGGATAAATTTTCATCTATGATTTTGTATTGAGATGAATTTCTTTTGCAGCCAAAAAAAAGTATGATAATTATTAATAAAACCCATATTCTCATATCATTTTAGTTTTATCAATTCAACATCATAAATTATGGTTGAACGAGCTGGAATTTTGTTAAAATCGCCAACTAAACCATGCGCCAAGTGTGAAGGAATAATAATCTTTGCCTTATCACCAATTCGAAGATAACAAAGCCCTTCATGTAAACCGCTTTCTGCTCTATCGTTTCCAATTTTAAGTTCTTCGAAACCAGATGTTTTGGTAGAATAACACACAGTGCCATTCATCAGAGAAACTTCGTACGACAACACCGCAGTTTTGCCAATCTCTGCCTTTTCACCATTGCCATGATGGTATATTTGATATCGTAATCCAGTACCTGTTGTTATCACAGCTAAATTTCTACGCTTAACATATCCATCAATTTGTAATGATTCCTCTTCAGCAGCAGCTTTATTGGCATCGATTAACACCTCTTTAATCTGATGTTGATTTAAGGTACTTTTCGTTTCGTTGTCGTTTCTGCCACATGCAAACAAAACGAGAATAATTAAAAAGCCCAAACACGCTTTCATTTATAAAGTTTTTCTGATCTTAATAATTGCTCAAGCATACGAATAGTTTGTTCTAGACTTGTGTTTACCAATCTTCCTCCAGCAGCATAAACATGCCCTCCACCATTAAAATATTTATGAGCAAACTCATTCACAAAATAATTTTCCTTTGAACGAAATGACATACTAATTTCGTTATTTTCTTTCTCTGTAATTAACACAGAAACTTTAATTCCAAGAATAGAAAGCGGATAATTAACTAAGCCTTCGGTATCTCCTTTTTTAAAATCATAATGTTGTAATTCTTCTTGAGAAAGATAAATGTAGGCTGCACTTAAATCATAAAATACTTTCATTTTATTGGTTAATGCATAACCAAGCAATCGAAGTCGTTTCTCGGAATAGGTATCATAAACTTGTTGATGAATTTTTGCTCCATCTGCTTTTAGTTTTAAGCATTCTGCAATAATTTGATGGGTTCTTGCTGTAGTTGATGGATATCTAAAAGAGCCTGTATCGGTCATTATTCCACAATACAAACATTCGGCAATAGATTGATCTAATACATCCAATTCATTTAATTTATCGATAAATTCATATACTAGTTGGGATGTTGAACAACAATTGGTATCAACAAAATAATAATTTGCAAAAGGTTGAGGGTTTTGGTGATGGTCAATTACCATTTTGAAGGCATTTGTTTTAGAAATAATATTTCCCATCTCATCAATTCTATTAAGACTACTATAATCAAGTGAACAAATAAAATCACTGTTTTCAATTAATTCTGTAGCAAAAGCAGTTTGTTTATCATAGTAAATAATTTCAGCACTTCCGTCCATCCAATTTAAAAAATCAGGAAAAGAATCTGGAACAATAACATGAACGTTTTTTTTTAATTTTTTTAAAAAATGAAACCACGCTAACGTAGAACCAATAGCATCTCCATCTGGAGATTTATGGGTTGTAATAACAATGTTTTTTGCTTCTAATAAATGTTGTTTAATTTCTTGCATAGTTTTAATAATCCTAATAAAATAAAAAAGCCAAGAGTAATCCTCTTGGCTAAATTACAATAAAAAATATGGTTTAAAATCCTGTTCCGTAAAATCCAGTCTTTGGAGTAGTCATGTGTTCAATTAAAATTCCAACACAACCCATTTCACTCGATTTAACCATTTTACCTTTTCCTGTAGCTATTCCTTTAGATTTTCCAGCGCCACCAGCGTCTGGAATAGAAATTTCTAAAATTAATCTTCTTGTTGTTTCTACCGAAAACTCAAGTTCTGTAGCAAAATTATCAGCACTACCATCGTACAACAATTCTTTTTTAATTTCTTCAGTTACTTTAGTTTCTTTAGTAATCACTTCTTTTTGTTCTCCTGTTGGATTTCCATCTGCGTCAATAACATCTTCCATCGTTTTATTCTCAACTACTTTTTCCACTTTAACTTTTTTTGTTTCATATACTTTTAAAGAAGCCTGGCTACCAAGATTTTCGTCCATACATAGCGATATTCTATAATCTTGACCTTTATACACAATAACACTCAATTCAGAAGTTTGACCTTTACTAAACAGCGCACTTTTAGATTGTCCATTTATTTTATACAACTCATTTTCTGATGGGTTACAAAAACTAGCGTGGAAATTATTACAATATTGAGCATTAGATAAATTTGGCAAAATCAATATTGACATTACCACTAAAAATATTTTTATATAACTTTTCATGTTCACTTTTTTAATTTTTATGTTTCAATAAATGAATTTAAAATACTACTGAACTTTTACAATATTATTTCTGATTTCGCTTACTTTATTTTTGATAGCATTAAATTGAGCTTCAGTTATAGTAATGTTATCGCCACCACCTAACACCATTTTTTTACTACCTTCTTTTTTCTTTAAAGTAATACCTGAACCAGTAGATTTTTGTTCTAATGAAGCGAATACCGTTGCAAGATCTTGAAACCATCCAAGAGCTTCTTTAACATCAGGTTTATCTTGATATTTTTCTAAATATGCTAACAAGTTATCCAACGTTAGTTTTTGATCGGCAAGTCTGTCAATAGCAGCATTATCTTTACCATATTTTGCAGTATTACAAACAATATAAACTGTTTCTAACCAACCTGCAGAAGCAACAAGACCTAACTTATCTCCTTGTTCGTTTTGCTCTAAATAATCTACAACAGAAAAATAAGATTTATTAGTTATGGCAATCAACGAATCGGAATTATTTAAATTCGTTTGAACTCGTTCTATTAACGATTTATCAAAAGCAGAAGACAATCCTATTTGATCGCCTAATTTTTGAATGCTTCCAAAATATTTTATCGATTCTTGATACTCTTCAAATGCGGCGGTATAAGCTAAATCGGCAGAATAAATACCGAAATTTAGCGATTGTTGTTTAGGTTCGGAATATGAACTTACGTTTTGAACAGGATTGAGCATAGATTTGTTATACTTTAATCCACTTTCTTTAATAAAACCAAACATTTCATCAGGTGAAGGAATTTGGTAATAACTCTCATTTTTAACGTTCGATATTACTTCTTCAACTAAATCACTGTTAATATCGTCTGCATCCTCATCGTTTCCACAAGAAGTTAAAAAGATTAAGGGAAGTGCAACTAATGCTGCTAATGCTAATTTTGATTTTTTATTCATGTCTCAAAAAATTTACTCTCGCCAAATGTATAAATATTTTAGTTTAAACTCAATAAAATTGAAGTATAAAAATACAAATAAACAGTTTTTATTTAAATATTATCTTTTCGCAATTAAAAATAATCCTATAAAAGTAATTAAACCATTCACAAACAACATTTCGAAACCAAATATGTAGCCACCAAAAAGTTTTGTAGAAAATTCGCTTAACAAAATACAAATGATAGGTGAAATAACACATATTAGTGGCACCCATTTATCCTTAACATTCTTTGAAGTAATTAAACCAAAAGAATATAAGCCAAGCAATGGCCCATAGGTATATCCAGCCCAAGTAAATAAGTTATTAATAACAGCATCGTTATTGGTAATTTTAAAAATTATTATTACTGCAAGCAATAAAAATGCAAAACCAACATGAACTGAATGCCTAATTTTTGTTTTCTGTAATTCAGTTTTATTATTCATTTCTTTTAATCCTAGAAAATCAATACAAAACACACTTGTTAAAGCAGTTAATGCACCATCGGCGCTAGGATATGCTGCAGAAATCAACCCAATAATAAAAAATAATGCAGAAAATGGTCCTAAATAATTTAAGGCAATGGTTGGAAATACATTATCTGAAATAATTTTACCATTTGCATCTAACATTAGTTGAATACCGGATTCATTGACATAGATGTAAAGCAGTGCTCCTAAAATTAAAAATAGAATGTTTACAACTAACAAAACGAAGCTGAAAGTAAGTACATTTTTTTTTGCTTCGCCCACATTTTTACAACTAATGTTTTTTTGCATCATTTCTTGATCAAGTCCTGTCATTGCAATAGCAATAAACATACCTCCAAAAAATTGTTTAGGAAAAAATGATTTGAGTTTCCAATCATTAAAAATTACTTGAGAATATGGACTATTAGCAACTTTATTATATACATCAACAAAATTTAGATTTAGTTGATTCATAATAACTACTACCGATAAAATAACTGATAATAACATGAAGGTAGTTTGTAATGTATCGGTATAAACAATAGTTTTAACACCACCTTGATAGGTGTATAAAAGTATTAATGAAATAAAAATGAAAACAGTAACGAAAAAAGGTACTCCTAGGTCATCAAAAACAAAAGTTTGCAAAACATTTACCACAATATAAAGTCTAAATGCAGCACCAATTGTTCGAGAAAAAATAAAATATAAAGCACCCGTTTTATAGGAATAATTTCCAAAACGCTGATTCAAATAGGTATAAATGGATGTTAAATTTAAACGATAATAAAGAGGAAGTAGAACGAATGCGATTACAAAGTATCCTATTAAATAACCTAGTACAACTTGTAAATAACCAAATTGAGCTATTCCAACCGAACCAGGCACTGAAATAAATGTTACGCCTGATAATGATGCTCCAATCATTCCATAGGCCACCAGGTACCATTTTGAAGAACGGTTACCGACAAAAAAACTTTCATTACTAGCTCCTCTAGAAGTATACCATGTTACCGCAAATAATAACACAGAATAAGTAATTACGCAAATAAGGATTAAATTTGACGACATATTTTAAATGGATAATAAATAATTAAAACAAAAATGACTTTTTTTTACTCATGTTATTAATCAAGACCGTATTTTTGATAACAATAATATGTTGACAGAATAAACGTTATGCAAATTTCATCCAATTCTTTTAATAATGCGGTTAATCAACTTTCTTCTTTACCAGGAATTGGTAAAAAAACGGCCTTTAGATTAGTGTTGAACTTGTTAAACAGAAGTAAAAATGAATTAAGTTCATTTGGAATGGCATTTATTCATCTTGCTGAAGAAATTAATTATTGCGAGAGTTGTTACAATATTTCTGAATCTAAACTTTGTTCAATATGCTCCAATGAAGCTAGGAATGGTCAACAAATTTGCGTTGTAGAAAACATTTTAGATGTTATCGCAATTGAAAACACCAATCAATATAAAGGAAAATATCATGTTTTGGGTGGCATTATTTCTCCAATGGAAGGGATTGGACCAAATGATATAAAAGTTACTGAACTAATAAATCGAGTAAAAAACGAAAAAGTTACTGAATTAATAATGGCATTAAGTGCCACCATGGAAGGAGACGCCACTAATTTTTACATCTATCGAAAAATGAAAGAATTCGACATAAAGGTTACCACTATTGCTCGAGGTATTGGTGTCGGTGATGAATTGGAATATACTGATGAATTAACTCTAGGTCGATCAATTATAAATAGAATCCCTTTCGAAAACACCTTATCGTTATAAACTATGAAGCTTTCCATAATTATAGTTAATTATAACGTAAAATATTTTTTAGAACAATGTTTAACCTCTGTCCTGAGAGCTACAGCAAACATTGGGTCCGAAATTTTTGTAGTAGATAATGCATCAAAAGACGGTTCGGTAGAGATGATAAAAACTCATTTTCCCGAAGTGATTATTGTTGCAAACCAAAAAAATGTAGGCTTTTCAAAAGCAAACAATCAAGCCATTACTATTGCAAAAGGTGAATATATTTTACTACTAAATCCTGATACCGTTGTTGAAGAGGATACGTTTCAGAAATGTATTGATTTTATGGATACTCACCCCGATGCAGGTGGATTAGGCGTAAAAATGATTGATGGTAGTGGAGTATTTTTACCCGAATCAAAAAGAGGTTTGCCTACCCCATCCGTTTCATTTTATAAAATATTTGGTTTTTCCAACTTGTTTCCCAAATCAAAAATATTTTCAAAATATCATTTAGGATATTTAGACAATAATCAAATCAATGAAATTGAAGTTCTATCTGGTGCGTATATGTGGATGAAAAAATCTGTATTAGACCAAATTGGATATCTTGATGAAAGTTTTTTTATGTATGGAGAAGATATTGATTTATCGTATCGTATTTTAAAAGCAGGTTATAAAAATTATTATTTCCCTGAATCAAAAATTATTCATTATAAAGGCGAAAGCACTAAAAAAGGAAGCATTAATTATGTGTTTGTATTTTATAATGCGATGATTATTTTTTCTAAAAAACATTTTGCACAAAAAGCCAAGACCTTTTCATTTTTTATAACTATTGCTATTTATATGCGAGCCTTTATGGCCATAATTTTTCGATTTTTAACAGTAATACGATTACCCATATTAGACGCATTCATCATTTCATTTATTTTAATGCTACTTTCCCTTTTTAAACCGTTTATTGGTTTTCCTAATCAAATAGAATTAACGAGTAAATATGGTTTTCTTAATGTTTTAACCGCACTATTTTCAATAGTTGTTGGATTGATTATTACAAAATCGTACTCACGAACAGTGAACCTATCTCGTACGCTTTTAGGATTAATTTTTGGCTCTATACTCTTACTTTCTATAAATAAATCATTTCCAATTAATGCTTCATTTTCTAATAAGTTTGTAGCTTCAATACTCGCTGGCGTATTTATATTTATCCCTTTAAGCAGGATTATTTTATATTATTTTGATAAGCTGAAAATAAAAAAAAATAATAAAAAAACATCTATAATAGCCGGTAAATTAGATTTTATCAATGCCATTTCAACGCTAATAAAGATAAAAAATCCAAGCATTGAACTCCTTTATTCTAAAAGTGATAATTCCTATAATTATGGTGATGAAAATCTGTTTATTTCAAAAATAAATCAAGTAACAGATATTGCAGAAATATATAATGCAAACGAGGTTATCTTTTCTTCTTCTGATATTTCATACAAGGATATTATTCACAACATGAATATGGCGAATAGCAAGTATATCGACTTTAAAATTTCAGTTCATGATAGCTTTATTATTGGTAGCCATCATGTGGAAAAAATTATAGAAAAATAATAGGGATTTACTTCTACCTTCTCACCAATTTACCCCTGCTTTTTACGTTCTTTTCGTTTTTAAGTTCGTAAA
>JAVHRO010000051.1:0-18330 GCA_036171675.1 Vicingus sp.
ACTATTTTATAACTTTATAAACCAAAAAGTTGCATTTGATACTTGAATCTACCTCTTGATAGTCTTTAAATTCTTTTTGTATTTGATTAAAAATATCTACAGAACCTGTATCTCCTTTTTCAGTTCTTTCCTTAATTTTTTTTCTAAACTTTCGAGCAAATAATTCTCCTATGTTAAAATGATATTGTTCGTGCTTTAATAAGGCATCATCAATTAAACGACTATTTTTAATTGACTTTTTCCTATTAAATGCTACTTTCACATCTGGTGGGCTACTAAAAACGGATGCATAGTCAATTTTAATGTCAGATATAGCCACTATTCTAGGTGGCAAGTCTTTAATGTTCCCTTTAAAATCATCCCAAGTTAATTTTACATCTTTACTCCAATAAATTATATCGTTGGATTTCTTTAACTGCTTTCCCGAAAAAGAGCAAGAAAATAAGGCAATTAGTATTCCTATTAAAATTTTCATATTATAAATCTCTTTAGTATTTATCACCTGACTTGAATTGTTGTACCAATAGTTGTGACAGGGGCTAACTGTATCGGAGCAATTGCAGTAGATGGAATACCCATACCTTGGAGAATATTTCTTACTTGTCGACCTCTTCTATTCAATAACTGTCTAACTGTTGGGTCATTAGGAGCAGACTGATTTATATTCATCACATCTGTTCCTATTGTAATCGTTAATTGACTCGCATTTGGATTACGCAAAAAGGTATTAGCTGCATTTTGAAGTTGTGTTGTTGCTGTTGCAGGATTACTAAAGGTTGCATTCCCCGGAACAAAAGGAGCACTAACAGTTACATTAATTGGTGGAACTGGTGGTGGAAGTGCAGGTATTCCATTTCTACTTTGTGTATTAATATCTAAATCAGGTGCAGGAGTGCTAATATCAGGAGTACCCAAAGGATTAACCTTACTTATTCCTCCATCTTTGGTACCAGCAAATCCACCATTAATTAAATCAAATTGAACAATTGTGCTATTTGCTGTGTGTTTTCCATTTTCTAATATATCTCTAACTGCTGTATATAACCCATTATTTTCCCCTTGTGCCTTCTCAAAAACATAAGTATGCCCTTTCTCTTTTCTCCAATCTTTAAATTGTTGATTGAATCCTGCATCCGATTTTCTTGCTGCTCTGATTGACTTCCTCGTTTCGCTATCTCTAATTTTAACTTTATCACCTAATGGGTCATTGTATAATATCGGATTATTATCCATACTACTATAAGAGCTTTGCCATGGTTGAAAAACTGGGTCTAAACTCCAAGTTCGTGCCAAACGTGTATCGAATTCTCTAAAATAGGTTGTAATATGGCTTCCTGTTATGCCTGTAATTTCATCGTCTTTTTCTGAACCTTTATTCCATCCAAATCTATATTTTTCGCTATTAAAATTCCTGTTTTCTAAAAGACTACCAAACGCACCGCTAATACTGATTTTCGGATGATTTTTCATACTTCTAAATTACTAAATTTATGCTATTTTTTTTGGCAAAGTACAGAGGATTTTTACTTTTTATTGTTCTTTAATTTGTAAATATTGGATACAATTATTATTTTTTGAGTTAATTATTTTTAATGATTCTTCAAAAGTATATAATGAATAATTTTTCTTTTTAACAAGAGAAATAAATTCTCTATTTAAAATACCATCAATAAACACTACGTTTTTTGGTACAACTACATATTGAATTCGAGTCAACAAATCAAAACTAAAAATATCCTCCCATTTTTCTATGCCATTTTCTATGACAATCGAATAATTTGACTTTGGGAATAATCTTCTAAAATTCATAAACTCTCCAGAACTTGGGGGAATCAATGAAACTCCATAAGGTCTCAAACTTAAATCTAATATAAATTTCTCTCCATCTTTAATAAAAATCATATCCTTTTCACTAAAAATTAACACAGAATCTGAAATATTTTTTATAATAACAACTAAATTACTATCAACATTATTTACAAAACCCTTTATTTCAATCAAATTGTTTTGATAAAAATTTTGGCATTTGACAGCAGATAAAAGCGTTACAAATAATAGTGTTAACATTATTTTCTTCATAACCGTAATTTATTTTGGATAATACCTATCTGTTTTAACTGGAATAGCCTTATCGTGTGCTATGTTATAACAGTTACCATATAAGGTTCTAAATAATGATTCTTGCAGTTCATGTTTAACAATTGAACTTCTTGGAACTACTATCATTGGACTGTACCAAGTCCTTTGTCCACTCTCATTAATCGCAGAAGGTTGCCATTTCCCTATTACTTTAAAAGTACCTTGTCCAATAAATACCTTTGCATCATAATCAGCAGTTGGAACAAGTCCATAACCCTTATTTACATCTCCATCATAACTCTTTCCATCGCTTGAATATTGTTGTTTAGATGCGTTTAAAACAAATCCTTGTGGATTATACCCTCCATCACTAAATGGAGTTTTGCCCTCAAGAGAATTAACATCAGAATAATAATTATTAAAACCTGATTGTATTGCTGAATTCTCTAAACCAATTCCCGTAGCTCCTTCAGTTCCATAAAAGAAATTTACATCACCACCACTAGCATCTTTTGCACCAACCAAATCCTTAATCAAAGAGAGACCTTCATCTTTTTTTAAGATTTTATCTATTTTTTGTTGCTTTAATCCTCCAAAATTTAATGATACATTTCCATCAGCACCAAAACCAACATATTTTTGATTTTTATTTTTTGCTAATGATTTAATATCACTTTTTGCAGTTTCATCTTTAGCACCAACCTTTATTTTATCACCTCTTGGGTCATTAAACCAAATAGGGTTATTATCCATACTACTATAAGAGCTTTGCCAAGGCTGGAAAACTGGATCTAAGCTCCAAGTTCGTGCCAAACGTGTATCGAATTCTCTAAAATAGGTGTTGATATGGCTTCCTGTTATGCCTGTAATTTCATCGTCTTTTTCTGAACCTTTATTCCAACCAACCCTATATTTTTCGCTATTAAAATTCCTATTTTCTAAAAGACTACCAAACGCACCGCTAATACTGGCTTTTCTATGCTTTTTCATACTTCTAAATTACTAAATTTTAGTTTAAAAAGTTTACCGCTGTGGTGAATATCTCAATATATATTTTTACTTATTCTCAAATTTGTCCAACTCTGCCAATTCTTTATCTATTTTCTCCTCCCATTCTTTTTGTTTAACTACATTTTTTGAATGATTCGTATCTTCGTCGTATAGTTTTTGGTATTTCACGTACTCCACATAAAGAAAATCATATCCAGTTTTAGTAGAATTTATCTCACTAATATTTATTTTTTGACTCAAAATTTTTCTAAATTTTCTAGCAAATAATTCCGTAATATTAAAATGATACTGTTCATGTCTTAGAAGTTCGCCACAGATATCTCTCTGTCTTTTTATTGATTGCTTTTTATCAAAGGAAACTTTTATAGTAACTTCCCCACTAAAAGTTTCAATGTAATTAAATGTTACTGATGCTAATGCAGATTGATTGCCTACCAATTTCCTTTCATTACCTTTAAAATCATCCCAAGTAAGTTTTACATCTTTATTCCAATAAATTAGTTCTTTATATTTACTCGTTTGTTTGCCTGAAAAAGAGCAAGAAAATAAAAATATTGTCAAACCTAATAAAATACGCATCATAAACCTGTCTTAACGAATGTTAATATTAGTATTAACAGCATTTTGATTAAAGTTAATTTGTATCGAATTTGGACCAAAAGCACCTGGTGGAACTCCTTGATTAATTAAATTTTGTCTTACAAGATTTCCTCTTTGCTGTAATATTTGTCCAAAATTTTGGCCATTTTGAAAAACAACACCAGCTTGATTAGGGTTTGCTGTTGTATTAATACTAATTCTAATTTGAGTGGCATTTGGGTTATTAATAAAAGCTTGAGCTGCTCTTTGTATATTGGCGTTAGCCCGATTAGGATTAGCAAACACAGCTTGGTCGTTCACAAAAGGAGCACTCACATTAATATTTACAGGAACTGGTTGTGGTATTGGTGGAATACCCACTTGTTGTTGGCTATTAATACCTATATTAACATCTGGAGCATTAATATCAGGTGTTCCTAAAGGATTAATTTTTGATAGTTCTTGTGCCGTTCCAACAAATTGTGATTGATTATCCTTCATGAGGTCAAACTGTACAACTGTAGTATTTGTTGAATGTTTTCCATTCTGTTGCACATCTCTAGCAGCTGCAAATAACCCATTGCTTTCTCCCTTTGCTTGCTCAAATATGTATGTATGATTTTTCTCCTTTTTCCAATCTTTAAATAGTTGATTAAAAGCAGAATCTTCTTTCCTCGCTGCTCTGATAGATTTTCTTGTCTCTCTATCTCTAATTTTAACTTTATCCCCTAAAGGATCGTTAAAATAAATCGGATTATTATCCATACTACTATAAGAGCTTTGCCATGGTTGAAATACAGGGTCTAAACTCCAAGTTCGTGCCAAACGTGTATCGTATTCTCTAAAATAGGTGTTGATATGGCTTCCTGTTATGCCTGTAATTTCATCGTCTTTTTCTGAACCTTTATTCCAACCAACCCTATATTTTTCGCTATTAAAATTCCTATTTTCTAAAAGACTACCAAACGCACTGAAATCATTGGCAGTCAGCACATTAGGCATAAAATAGGCTATATTTCCGTTGCCATCGTCAACTGGTATTTTTATATCGCTTACTGTTGCTAATACATTTCCGAGATAATTTTCCAGCTGATACTGTTTGTCGCCCAATAGGTGTGGATAAATATTACTTGTTGGCAACGATGCTACCAACTCAACTGGTGTATTGTTTACTCCTACTTTGCTACTGCCATAAATGTTGCGTTCGGCTACTTTGTAGCTTAATCCTGAACTGCTGCTATGGGTTAGGTTATAAACTGCCATTACGTTTGCTTGTGCATCACGAACATAGTAGGTGCTTTTTTCCCACAGGTATTCGTTGCTGCTATTGTAAAGATACAAATGTTTTGCTATACGGTTTCCGCTTGGGTCGTAATTAAATACTAAATTTTGTTTGGTGCTTCCTGTGCCTCGTTTTATTTCGGCAATTTTACCATCAACTCGCCATTTTATGGTGTCTATTTCTTCTTGGCGGTCTTGTATGAGGTTTCCTATTTCGTCGTATTTGTAATTGTTGGTAATTCCGTCGTTAATGGTCTCCATATTATCGTTGAATGTGCCCATGTCGTCAATATCTTCGGTGTTGTAATTAAAGGCATCGTTTACATGGTACAATCGGTTTTGTACTTTTTTACCTCCTACTTCGGCATAGTTATAGGTTAACGAATCGATGGTTACTCCAAGGTGGTCTTTACGTAATTGGGTGGTAATGTTACCGTTGGCATCGTAACTAAAGTTGTTTTCGTACATGCCTGCGTAGGTGGAGCCTGTTGCCCAAACATTGTCTACCGTGTTTAGGTTTTGCCATGCTTTACTGGTTTTTAATCGGTTCAGCCTATCATATTTATAAGCCGTTCCTTGTGGTGCAGGAGCATACGTTAATCCACTTGGGGTTAATGTTGGCGGTACAATAGTAGTTACCATATTTGAGATATTACCATTGTATAAGTTGGCGTTGCCAGTTTGCAAATCGCTGCCTGTTTTATCGGCTAAAAAGTTATCGATAACACTAGGCTGGCTAATGGCTGTATAATCGCCATTAAAATAGCCCAAACTAAAACCAAAGGCATCTAAGGCAAAGTTTTTGTTGCTGTTTCCTACTACTTGGTTTCCATCTTTACCCATGTCACGCTCTGCCAGTAGCGATTCAGAATTTACGCCTTTTAACCAACCTTGTAAGTAAAACCGTTATTTGAAGCAAATAAATTAAAAATAACAGTGATTTACTTATTACATTTTTGAGTTAACGTAATCAATAGTTTGTTGTTCAATTAAAAGTGTTTTTTGATAGATTTCCTCACCACGTTTAAGAATATCCTCGGCAAATAATCTATCTTTAATATCTTTTGCATTAATTTTCACATTAAAGTATGCGCCTGTAACTGCCGCTTTTGCACAAAGAACACCAACCGCCGAATCAGATAATGAAGTTTGCATTCCTGTTTTTAGCATAGCTTGCATTACTTCACATGATTTATATGCTGTTTCCATTACCATAAAAGGTACTTCTGTGGCATATTTTGTTGCATTTTCAATTGCTTCTGCTCTCAAACGTTTTTCTACATCAGTAGCTTTTGGCATTCTAAAACCATCAATTATTTTATTAAAGGCGTTGGTATCTTCATCAACCAAATGCAACAATTTGTTTTTATATTGCTGTCCTTTAACTGCCCAATCAGAAAATTCTTCCCAACGATTATCCCATTCCTTTTTATGACCTGATAAGTTGGCTACCATTGTTCCTAAAGCGACACCTAAAGTTCCAACATAGGCAGAAATAGAACCTCCTCCAGGAGCCATAGATTCGGCGGCAGTTTCATCTGCAAAAGATGATAAAGTTAAATCAATAAGTTTTTTTGATCGATATTCATCTTCTAACAAGTACTCTATAATTTTTTCTCTTGGGTTAAATGGTTTTAGTTCATCTAAACCTAGTGATTTAATGGCAATCTTAATTTTTTCATTTTCAGAACAACCTAAAGATCGTTGTTGTTTAATTAAATAAAAATCGGCAGCATCGATCATTGCTTGTAAAGGAATTACACCAATTAATTCAGAGCCTGTAGCTCTTAAACCTCTTACTGTGGCTGCCTTATCGCTTTCATCAAATGCTATATGCATTGGTGTTACAGAAATGTTGGTTAGGTTATATGATATTTGCGCAATTCCATATTCTTCAATATACCAACCTATTCCTTTTACGCATTTTAACTTTCCAGGAATACGAACTGGTTCACCTTTATCGTCTAAAATATTTTTTCCCTTATCATCAGTTAACACGCGACCTGCCTCTCTAATATCAAATGCGATTGCATTGGCTCTTCTCGTAGATGTTGTATTTAAATTTACATTGTAAGCAATTAAAAAATCTCTTGCACTAATTGCTGTTGCTCCAGAAGTTTTAACTTTATCAGTAAATGCAGCAGGGCCATAATCAGGTTTCCAATCTGGATTTACCAATTTTTCTTTTAATCCTTCATATTCACCAGCTCTGCAATTGGCTAGATTTTTTCGTTTTGTTTCGGTGGCAGCATTTTCGTAGCAATAAACAGGTATTTGTAATTCTTCGCCAACACGTTTGGCTAATTGGTGTGCATATTTTGCAGTTTCTTCCATGGTAATACCACTAATTGGAACCAACGGGCAAACATCAGTAGCACCAAAACGAGGGTGCTCGCCAGTATGTTTAGTCATATCGATTAACTCGGAAGCCTTTTTTATTAATCGAAAAGCAGCTTCAATAACTTTATCTGGTTCTCCCACAAAGGTTATAACTGTTCTATTGGTAGCTTTACCTGGATCAACATCCAATAATTTTACCCCTTCAACGGTTTCTATGACATCCGTTATTGCTTTAATTTTAGTACTATCTTTTCCTTCACTAATATTTGGAACACATTCTATTAATTGCTTATTCATGTTTTTTAAAAATAGTTTATAGCACAAAGCTAATATTTGAAATTCTATTTAGTTGAACGATATTAAAATATTTTAAAGAATAAAATCATTAATTATTCCATATTTAAAAAATTCAGTAAAAAAATTCAAAAATATTTCGATATGTAAAAAGTATGGCTATATTTGCAGCCGCGAAATCAATACCACATTCGGGGTGTAGCGTAGCCCGGTATCGCGCCTGCTTTGGGAGCAGGAGGTCGTCAGTTCGAATCTGGCCACCCCGACAATAAAAACCATCCATCAGTTGACGGATGGTTTTTTGGCAAATGGTCCGCTAGCTCAGTTGGATAGAGCAACTGCCTTCTAAGCAGTAGGTCTCAGGTTCGAATCCTGAGCGGATCACAAAGAAAAAGCCCCGCACCTGCGGGGCTTTTTTTAGTTTTAAGTGATTTTATTTAAGATAATCCTGAAATTATACCATTATTATCTATAGTCATTCCTTCTGATGCAGGATGTTCTGGTAAACCAGGCATACGCATCATATTACCTAGAATGGGTATAACAAAACCAGCTCCAGAAGCAAATTCAAATTCCCGAACATTTACTCTGAAACCTTTTGGTCTTCCTTTTAAACTTTCGTTATCAGAAAACGATTTTTGTGTTTTTGCCATGCAAATAGGTAATGCTTGTAAACCTAATCCTTCAATCTTTTTTAAATCTTGCAATGCCTGTTTCGAATAATCCACACCATCAGCTCCATATATTTCTTTGGCAATTCGTTCAATTTTCTCTTTAATTGTTAGGTTCCAGTTGTATAATGGAGTGAAGTTGTTTTTCTTCGCATCAATTTCTTTTACTACAGCTTGAGCTAAATCAGTCATTCCATTTCCACCTTTAGCAAATCCTTCAGCAACTACAGCTTTGACCCCTAATTTATTACATGCCAGTTGAATATACGCTATTTCTTCATCGGAATCATAAGGAAATGCATTTATTGCGACAACAGGATTTAATCCAAATTTTTTACAATTTTCGATATGTTTTTCAAGATTTTCAAATCCTTTAGTTACGCGTTCCAAACTAGCCTCGTTGTATTGATCTTTTGTAGCACCACCATGATGACGTAACGCTCTAATAGTTGCAACCAAAACCAATGCTTTAGGTTTTAATCCTGCAGAAACACATTTAATATTAAGGAATTTTTCGGCACCCAAATCTGCACCAAACCCTGCTTCTGTAACTACATAATCTGCTAATGATAATCCCATTTTTGTTGCTAATATGGTATTAGTTCCTTGTGCGATATTGGCAAATGGTCCACCATGAATTATAGCTGGATTACCTTCTAATGTTTGAACAAGGTTTGGTTTAATAGCGTCTTTTAGTAAAATGGCCATCGCATTTTCAGCTTTTAAATCACGCGCATAAATCGGTTTTTTCGCAAAGGTAAAACCAATAAAAATGTTTCCTAATTTCTGCTTTAACTCTTCAAAACTTTGAGCCATACATAAAATTGCCATCACCTCGGAGGCAGGGGTAATATTAAATCCATCTTGACGAGGAACTCCATTGCCCGTACCACCTAAACCTATAACGATATCTCTTAAAGAACGATCATTCATATCCATCACACGTTTCCAAACAACGGTACGAGGATCGATTCCTAAATTGTTTATTTTGTTTTGAATATTATTGTCAATTAAAGCAGCAAGTAAATTGTTTGCTTTTTCAATAGCAGAGAAATCACCAGTAAAGTGTAAATTAATGTCTTCCATTGGAACAACTTGAGCATAACCACCTCCAGCTGCCCCACCTTTTATTCCGAATACAGGGCCTAAAGATGGCTCTCGTAAAACAACTATAGCCTTTTTACCAATTTTATTTAGTCCTTCAGTTAATCCAATTGAAGTAGTAGTTTTTCCTTCACCAGCTGGGGTAGGGGTAAGAGCAGTTACTAAAATTAAATTACTCGAGTTGATTTTATCATTATTAATAAGTGTTAGAGGTAATTTAGCTTTGTATTTACCATACATTTCAATATCATCTTCGGCTATTCCAAGTGTTGAAGAAATTTTTAAGATATGATTCATTACATTTTTTTGAGCAATCTCAATATCAGAAGGGAATCCCATAGTTTTTATAAGTTTTTTTTGTTAAAAGTATAAAAATTCAAATAAAAAACTACCTAAAACACTAAAATAGTAACTTTACCTAAATGAAAAAAAATATATTCTTATTCACGTTAATTGTTCAGTTGGCAAGTAATTATTTGATTGCTCAAAATTTTAGTTTTACTTATGAAGGTTTATTAAGAAACTATAAAGTTCATTTACCTCCAAATTATAATTCTTCCATAACGTTTTCATTGGTGCTAAATTTACATGGATATACTTCGAATGCAACTGAGCAAGAATTATATACCAATTTTAATGTAATTGCTGATACAGCTAATGTTATTGTTGTTTATCCTGACGGTATTAATAATGCATGGAATTCAGGATGGAGCACACCGTATCATTCGGGTGTAAATGATGTGGGTTTTTTATCTGCTTTGATAGATACCATGTTGGCAAAATATTCTATTAATCCTTGTAAGGTTTATTCAATTGGAATGAGTAACGGTGGGTTTATGAGTCATCGATTGGCTTGTGAATTGGAAAATAAAATTGCAGCCATTGCTGGTGTAACAGGAATGTTAGCCGATAGTGTAGCATTTTATTGCCAGTCAACTAGAGCTATTCCTATTATGCAAATACAAGGAAATAATGATCCAATTGTAAATTTTAATGGTTCACAATATGCTTATCGTTCTTATAACGATATGATTTCTTGGTGGATTAATCATAATGGATGTATCAATTCTCCAAGTAGTTATAATTATCCAAATTCAAGTTTAACTGATAATTCTACTGCCGAATTAAGCATATATAATAATTGCAATGGAAATTCGAAAATTTATGCATTAAAAATTATCAATGGAGGTCATACATGGCCTGGTTCTAGTGTTGATATTCCTACTTATGGCAATACCAATAGAGATATTCATGGAAGTAATGAAATTTGGAAATTTTTAAGGCAATTTGATTGTAATTCGGGAGTGGTTGGAGTTCAGGAAGAATTAAACAATAGTGATTATGTTGTTTATCCGAATCCAGCTTCCTTATTAGTTAATTTTAGTAAAAATGTATTAAATCTAAATATTTTTTCTTCTTCAGGAGCATTACTAAAAACAGTTAATAATGTTGATTTTATTGATGTTTCAACGTATAAGAAAGGGATGTATTTTTTTCAAATAACATCCCATGATAAAATTTTCTTTAAAAAAGTGGTTGTAAATTAAGGTACCTTTACTTTTGCTGAAATATTAAGTATTGTCTGAATTGGGTTAGTGTTTGCAGTAATTGTAACTGTTTTAGCTTGTTCTCCTTGCTGTTTTCCTGGACTATAAACAACTTCAATGTTACCAGTTTTGCCTGGAGCTATAGGTTCTTTTGGAAAAGTAGGTATTGTACAACCACATGAACCTGTTGCATTCTCAATAATTAAAGGCTCAGAACCAGTATTGGTAAATTTAAATACAAACGTGTTTTTTGTGTCTTGTAAAACTTCTCCAAAACTATGGCTCATTTCAGCAAATTTTATAGAAGTTTTTGCTCTTGTTTCTGATGGTGATATTGGTTGAATGGGAGTTGGTGGAATCGTTGTAGGGGCATACGTGGCATTGAATTCACCAGCAGGAGGAGTTGCTGCAATGTTAGAAACAATGTTACTTACTGGTGTTGTTTGATTTTGTGTGACATTTTTTTTCATAAAAAAGGTATCCACAATTAATGTTAGGGCAATAATACCCAACAATCCAATTTTAAGGTTGTCTTTCATTATATTAAATTATTTAATTATACACTAATTTTTCTTTTTTAAAACTATCATTATTGATTTCTTCGATTGCTTTTACATACGAATTGTTGAATTCATTGGCAATTTGATAAAATGCTGAAGTTCCCCATATATTTCTAGCAATTAACGCCTTCAATCGATTTAGAATGATTGGTTTAGAAACTGCAATTTCCTTATCATTCGGTTTAATATCGTTTTTTTCTGCATAGGCTATAAAATCACCAAGGACTTCTTTTTCGATATTAAAATTTTTCTTAAAGTCATCTACTGATGAGAATTGAGTTTCAAGTTCTTTTCTATGATCATCCATGTACGTTAAGGTATAATCATTAAATAATCCTTTTCTGTTTACAGCACCAAAATATTCTGAATACAATGAAGTATCAATTGGAACAAACACGTCTGGCATAATTCCTCCACCACCATAAACCGTTCTTTTACTATTGATGGTTTCAAATTTAAGTGAATCAGGAAAAGTAATACTGTCTTTATTCATTAATTCGCCATGTTCGTATCGTCTAGTCAATTCATTGTAATAATCCTCCTTTCCTCCTTCGTATGAACGTTGAATACACCTTCCTGAAGGAGTAAAATATCTTGCAACGGTCAATCTAACAGCCGAACCATCAGTTAGAGTAAATGGTTTTTGTACCAAACCCTTTCCAAAAGAACGACGTCCAATGATTAATCCTCTATCGTAATCTTGAATGGCTCCAGAAACAATTTCAGAAGCAGAAGCTGAACCTTCGTCAATCAAGAGAACTAATTTTCCCTTTTCAAAACCGCCTTTTACTGCTGTATAATATTCTTGTTTTGGACTTTTGTTTCCTTCAGTAAATACAATTCGTTTTTTATCATCTAATAATTCATCAGCTAATTGTATGGCTGTTTTAAGATAACCACCTCCATTACCACTCAAATCAATTATCAACGATTTCATCTTTTGTTTTTGCAATTCCTCCAATGCATCAGCAAATTCTTTATCCGTATTTTGTGCAAAACGGCTAATTTTAATATAGCCTATTTCTGGTGTAGCCATATATGAAGCATCAATACTAAGAATGGGAATTTCATCTCTAGTAATCGTAAAATCTAATAATTTTTTCACACCTTTACGATAAATTGTAACATTTACTTTTGTCCCTTTTTTTCCACGTAATTTATCTTGAACAGCACTATTTTGAAGTCCTATACCAGCAATATTTTCTCCATTAACAGCTAAAATTTTATCACCGGCAAGTATTCCTACTTTTTCGCTTGGTCCTCCAACTACTGGAGAAACAACAATTAAGGTATCGTTAAGAATATTGAATTGAATTCCTACACCTTCAAAATTACCTACTAATGGTTCATTCATTTTTTTTACTTCGTCAGCAGGAATATAAACCGAGTGAGGGTCAAGCTCTTTTAATGCGGCTACAATTGCATCTTCAACTAAATTATTTTCATTTGTTGAATCTACATAAGCATAATTAATATATTGGAGTAGAGCATCAAATTTTCTTCCACCTTCAGTAGCGAATTGCGCTTTCAAACTTATATATGAAAATATAATTAATGAAAGAATTATTGTTTTTTTATTCATGGGATTTTATTTCAATATCTTACACAAATCTACCAATTTTAGTTGCGTTTTGTTTGTTAATATTTGTTAAGATAATAAACAAAAAAGGGCTGAAAAATTTTCAACCCTTTTAATGATAAATGCTATTTAATTTTTAGAATCGTAAACCGATTTTAAAAGCCAATCTTAAATCAACGCCAATTTTATTACCAAGTACTGGTAAATAATCGTTTTGGTTCCATCCTGCAGTATCGTTATGATCTTCAGCATTTTTGTTGCTGATTGTAATGGAGTTAGTAATTGCTTTACCTAAACCAATTTCTGGTTCAACAAAGAAGCCATTACTTGCTACCCATTTATAACCAGTTAATGCACCTAAAGCGATGGTTGATGAAGTTACATCAGTTTTTTCTGTTGTTACTGCCAATGTTGTTGGATTAACAGCTCTAAATTCGTTGTCTTTTGAACTAGAACTTCTGTATCTTCCATAAACACCTAAATAAAATCCATCAGCACCTTTTTCTGGTGTTAAAAAATATTTGTAGGTGGGAATAATATTAAATTCAGAATACTTTTTACCACCAGATTCAAACATATTTTTATTGGTGAAATTAATATTTAATCCAGCAGATTGCTTATCACCAAATCCATGTTCAAAACCAACTTCATAAGTAGATATAACAAAGTTTAACACGTTAATACTTACATCGTTTGTTTGAGCTTTTAGCGATGAGTTTAGCATTAAAGCACCCAAAACTAGAATTGATATTTTTTTCATAAAATAGTTTTTTAAGTATTATAAATTACCACCAACCATTTACATTATAAGTAACAGATTTTGGTTGACCGTTGCCATAGGCAACACCAACATCTCTGATGGCTTTAATAGATTCGCTAACTTGTTCTTGTTCTTTAAGTATGTACTTCCATTCGCGTGCATCTAATTCTTTAACTCTGGCTGCAATTTTTGTATTTAACGCTTTTACTTCTCCATAACACGATGCTTGTGGTTCAATAGAAGATAAAATAGCTCCTGCTTGGTTTGCAGCATCTACAGTTTGATTTGCAGACCAAATATTACTAGCTTCAGCTAATTTTAATTTACAATCTCTATCAATCATTTTTTGGTAAACAGGTTTAACAGCAGTCATTGTTTTGTCATAACAATCTGGACAAGCATCAGGAACACTTGTTAACAAAAAGATGGCTTCTTCAAACTTATTTTGTTCTTCTAATGTTTTTGCTTCTTTTAAAATAAAAGGACACTTGGCGTTGTAATATTCTACAATTTTTTGTTTTCCTTTTTGAACAAAAGCAACAATATTGGGGTCAGAAGGTTTGATGCTATTTAAAGCGGCTAAATAAGCTTTAGTTTCATTTGTTCCAACTCCTTTAACTTGTATTGATTGACTTGCAAATAAAGTGCCATCAAAACCATCACCAATAAATAACGCTACATCAAGTGTATAAGCTTGCATTGGGGGTGCAGTTGCAGTTAAATCTTTAGTTAGAACAGTAATGTTTGCAGTTAAAATAAATCTAGAACTATAACCACTATTAGATACTCCATTAGTTGTAATAACTTGAGTTAGTTTATTGGTTAACGATTGTCTTGCTGCAGCTGGCATTCCTTCAATTTGATCTGGAACCCAAGCAGTAACAGCAACTCTAGCTAAATCATCTTTTTTTTCTTGAGCAAATGTTGAGTTTGTAAAGAAGAATAAAGCTGAAATAGAGGCAATTTTGAATATTAAGTTTTTCATACGTTAATGTATTAATTTGTAAATTGGTTAATTATTTTTCACCTAACACTATTACGGC
This sequence comes from Vicingus sp., assembly GCA_036171675.1. Classification (GTDB taxonomy): domain Bacteria; phylum Bacteroidota; class Bacteroidia; order Flavobacteriales_E; family Vicingaceae; genus Vicingus. Next base: position 14,849 of record JAVHRO010000051.1, read on the forward strand.
TTGCCCTAATCCTTTCATCATTAACTTATTAGTAATAGAGTAAGGTGGGTTTTTGAGAAATGTTTGTAATCCTTTGGCAAATCCTCTAGCATCAATAGCCTTACCACCATCGTTATATAATGGAATACGAACTTGTTCGAATAGCATCATATTTTCAGTGGCATCAGATGTGTTATATCTACCTTTAACAGTATTTGCAGCCATCCATTCTTCAAGAATTGCACTTAACTCTTTACCGTCAAATTCTGTTTCTAAATCATCAGACCAAGAATCGAATTTTTTAATTCTGATAATTATTTCTCTTCCGTTTTCAAACATATCATCAAAATGTTTTTGAAGAGTAGCATTAAAATTGTCAATATGAGCAGTAACAGCTTCTTGCAACAATACGGCAGTTTCAGCAGAGAAAGAAGGAGCACCTGTACCTACAGCTGTAGCAATTTGTTTGTCGGTATAAGCATCTAATCCTTGCAAATTGAATGTAATTGATTTCTTAGGTCCTGTAGTATTTACAGTCCAAGTTAATTGCATAATAATATCTGCTTTTGCAACTCTTTTTAACGCATCCACAGGAGATTCACTTAATCCACTACCTGTTTTTGACGTAAGCATTGCATTTTCAGCACTTTCAGATTCTAATGTTTTAATAGCAGATTCCATGTTTTTTAATGGAAAACCTCTTTCAGCCATCATACCGTTAATTGCACTAATTACTGTATTTAAATCGGCATTTTCTTGAAAAGCTTTTTTGTAATCTGGAATTTTAACTTTTGTTCCTTGGTTATCGAATTCCATCATATAGCCATTGGTATTGCACCATTGATCACTTGGAACAACCATAATTGTTGGTTTTTTAGCTTGACCAAAGGCTAATACAGAGATTAGCAATGGTAACGTTAGTAAGAATATCTTTTTCATTTTTTTTTATAATTTTAATTTATTGATATTAATTATTGAGTAATGATTTTATCTTGAATCATTCGTTCTTTTAATTTTGCACGTTGAACACGAACTACTACTGCATAGTCTTCTTGAGAACCAGCTTGAGAACGACCTTTTCTTACTTCACTGTGCATATCAGAACCATCTTCACTAGTTATAAATTCTTTGTAAGGTCCACCATCAACAAAAAATGCATTGAAGTAATCTTCAAATTTTTCTCTAGCATTTGGATTGAACAATACTGGTTTGGTATTACATTCAGAGTTACCTTTAGTTATTCCTTTGAACAGTACATCCATTACTGCATTTTTCTTGGCTTGTTCAATGGCATCTTCTCTATTTCTACCTTTTCCGTGAGAACGAACGGTTTGTGAGCCATCACCTTCTACTCCTAAACATTCTATTTCATATTCGTAGAACCCAGCGGTTTTTTTCTGTTTCTTTTGAGCTGAAGAGTTTAAAGTAAATCCAACTAAAAATAATAAAAGGATACTTGATGTTTTTAACATTATTTTCATGGTTAATTATTTTAAAATTAATTAGAAACCTGAAGACAAACCTTTGATTATTCCGGCAGCCTCAAGGTCTTTTCTTAATAAATCTGTCATTACAGTAACAACCACACCTACTTTGTATTCTTTTCCAACTTTAATTGGAGTAGGGGTGCCATCACCAGATGTAGAAACAAATTTCATGTATTTACCCCCTTCAGCGAAAAATGGATCAAAAAAATCAGCTTTTGATTGTTCTAATGAAGGATCATTTGTTAATGGGCTTTGTTGTGTACAACCTTGACCACCACCTGCATATCCTTGAAAAATAATACCGTGAACAGCATTCTTTTTTGCTTGAGAAATAGCAATGTTTGCATTTTTAGAGTACGACCAAACTTTTATAAGTTTTGTTCCTGGTTGACCAATACCAACACATTCAATTTCATATCTCCAGCTAGCAGTAGCTTTATCAGCTTTTTTTTGTTGTGCGTTTGAAATAAGAGCGAATGCAACAAAAACAACTGTCAGCATGCTCGACTTGTTAAAGATTTTTTTCATAGTTTTTAGTTTTAATTTATTAATTGATTTGACGTATTAACATTCCTGGGTAATATCCTTTACCTCCTTTAAAAGAGGTGAAATCCAAGGTGTAATCAAGTTTAACTGGATTTCCTTCATCATCTAATGGTTCTTCACCAGGAGCAAATCTATTGTCCCAGATTTTATTTTTTTCTACACTAATAGTTCCTTTTCTTTTATAAACTATCTTTCCATTTTCATCAATATTTTGTTCAAGAACTTCATATTTATCGCCATTTTCAAGACCTTCTTTTAGACCAATTTTTGCTGCTAAAGGATCTACACCAACAAGTGGAGTTTTGGTTCTGAATTTTTCAAACTTACGTTGAAGTTTAGCGTATACAGCATCAATAGATTTTAAAGTCGCTTTTTTAATGATATTATCCTCGTCGCCAGCATTTTTTCCTAATCCAGATACAAGAATAGATGCTTTTTGAAAACCTAGAAGATTCAATTTGAATAAATCACTATTGTCAAAAGCTTCTTTTTTTGCAGGATCAATTTTTGAATCGTCCATCCAATAGTTTTGATAAAAAACTGCAGAAGTTGAATCATTCCAATTAATTTGATAGAGGTAAGCGGTAGTCCAAACAGAATAACCTTGTCTGGCTTTTTCGTAAGCAGCTTCAGCAGCTTTAATTGCAACTTGTTGAAGTGCTGCCAATTTAATTGTTTGAGCTGTAGCAATCGCTATATTTTTGGCAGCTAAAGCAGCTACCTCATTACTAACAAATTTAGAGTAGTTAACCACAACAAAAGTGTTTGGTAAAAGTTCTTCACCCGCATCAGCAAGCATAGCATCACCTCTAGCTGTGCTCGATGCAACGCTAATATCTTGAGCAGAAGCATCGTACATACCTCTTTGTTCTATAAGGCTCATATCAAATGCACCATTATCTTTTCTACTAAACCATTTTGCGATTATTTTGTTAGCAATTTTATTATCAGCAAAATATTTGTTAATAGCTGGACTTAAATCTTTGTCCTCTTTTTTCTTTTCATCGGAAGATGTTGTGTCTATTAAAGCTTGATATTGAGCTAAATTAAACGACTTTTCACCAATGGTGTGGTTATTATATTTATCAGGAAATGGTGCTTCATTAAAGGTTTTTAGAATAATGTCAATTTTTGGAAGTTTAGCATCTTCAATAATCATGGTATGAAGTGAACTTCTTCTGTATTTTATTGCTGCAGTGGTTTTATCAGTTGCATCAATTTTACCATTTTCTTTTTTGTCTTTGTCTTTATCTTTTATGTCTTCAGTTTGAGCGTAAGAAGATAAAGAAAATATGGTAATTAAAACAGTAACAAATACTTGACTAATCAGGGATTTTCTTAAAAAGTTTATTTTTTTCATATAATTCTTTAAAGGTTTAACCAAAACTACATAAAAAAAACATTGTAATACATGATTAATAGACTTTATATAAGTTAATTTACTTGTTCTTTTTTTCTTTTTGTTACTCT
>JAVHRO010000052.1:0-18308 GCA_036171675.1 Vicingus sp.
CTTTTTTTTAAATAATTTTTTTTATATATTAAAATTTATTCCTTGAGCTAATGGTAGAGAAGTTCCATAGTTGATGGTATTGGTTTGTCTTCTCATATATGCTTTCCAAGCATCAGAACCCGATTCACGACCACCACCTGTTTCTTTCTCTCCCCCAAAGGCACCACCTATTTCAGCGCCAGAAGTACCAATATTAACATTTGCTATTCCACAATCCGAACCGGCATGTGATAAAAACAATTCCATTTCACGCATATTATTTGTAAAAATTGATGAAGACAATCCTTGTGGAACAGAATTTTGCATAGCTATTGCTTCTTCAATAGTTGTGTATTTCATTACATACAGTATTGGAGCAAATGTTTCTTCTTGTACAATTTGATAATCATTTTTAGCCTCAATGATGCAGGGTTTTACATAGCAACCACTTTCATAACCTTCGCCAGATAAAATACCCCCTTCAACTATAATTTTTGCACCTTCTTTTTTTGCCTTTTCAATTGCATTTAAATAGCCCTGAGTTGCATTTTTATCAATTAATGGACCAACATGATTATTAGAATCTAAAGGATTGCCTATTTTTAATTGACCATAGGCATTTTTTAATACAGAAATTGTTTTGTCATAAACACTTTCTTGAATAATTAACCTTCTTGTTGAAGTACAACGTTGACCAGCAGTTCCTACTGCGCCGAACACAGCTCCTACTAATACCATAGATAAATCTGCGTGCTCCGAAACGATGATGGCATTATTTCCTCCCAATTCCAAAATAGTATTTCCAAAGCGTTCAGCTACAGTTTTCGAAACGTGTCGACCAATTTTAGTTGAACCTGTAAAAGAAATCAAAGGAATTCTCTTATCGTTGTTAATTAAGTCACCCGATTCATTACCAATAACCAAACAACTTACTCCTTCAGGGACGTTATTCTTTCTTAATACATCGGCAATAATATTTTGACATGCAATTGCACAAAGAGGCACCTTTGAACTTGGTTTCCATATACAAACATCGCCACAAACCCATGCAAGAGCGGCATTCCAACTCCAAACCGCTACTGGAAAGTTAAATGCCGAAATAATACCAACAACCCCAACAGGGTGCCATTGCTCATACATTCTATGCATAGGGCGCTCACTGTGCATGGTTAACCCATATAATTGACGTGATAAGCCAACAGCAAAATCACAGATATCAATCATTTCTTGCACTTCACCCAACCCTTCTTGGAGGCTTTTTCCCATTTCAAAAGAAACCAATTTCCCTAGCGGGTCTTTATATTTTCTTATTTCATTACCAATTTGACGAACTATTTCTCCTCTCTTAGGGGCTGGCATTAATCTCCATGTTTTAAAGGCTTCTTCAGCTGTAGTCATTACAATTTTATAATCGTCATTTGTAGCAGCATTAACACTACCAATCAATTGACCATTTACAGGAGAATACGAATCAACTTGTTTTCCTTTTGTAGCAATATGCTTTAATCCAGTTGACGCACCATAGTTTATTTGTTTAATTCCAAGTTGTTTTAAAACCTCTGAAATTCCAAAAGTGTTATCGGTTAATGTTGTCGACATATTTTATTATTTAATGATTTATCAAAATTGAAATACAAAATTAATGAATTTTAGTGAGTATTTTTGACACGTCTATGGAAAACAACTTAATAAATAGGGTCGAAAAAAGTGGCTTAATACAAATAAGTTTGGACAATTTTTACCCAATTGGTGATCGAGTGTTGTTTGATATTCAGCACTATTTATTGAATGGTCTTGTATTGGTGGAAAAAAAAATTCGTCAAGATTTAAAAAATATTGATTGGAACAACTATCAAGATCATTATGTTGGCATAATTTGTTCAACTGATGCTATTGTACCCTTGTGGGCATACATGTTAATAGCTAGTTATTTGAAACCCTATGCAAAAAAAGTGGTGTTAGGAAATAAGGTAGATCTAGAAAAATCTATTTTTTATGATATATTAAATAAACACGATTTTTCAATATACCAAGATGCTAATGTAATAGTAAAAGGTTGTGGAAAATTCCCTATTCCTGAATCTGTAATTCTTGATTTTACCTATCGCTTACAAAATCATGCAAAATCAATAATGTTTGGAGAAGCTTGTTCGGCAGTGCCTCTTTTTAAACGTTAGTTTTTCACTTTACGCTTTTTTCTTTCCTCCACTTTATTTTCTTTTCTATTATAATCAATATTTCCTTCCCAATAACGCATTTGTTTTAGAGTCCAATTCATTCTACCTTTTAAATAAGAACTCGGATTTTTTGCGTTATATTTTAATGGATTCGGCAAAACAACTGTTAGTGCAGCAGCTTGTTCTTTACTAATGCTATTGGCTGATTTGTTAAAGAATTCATTCGATGCAGCCTCAGCACCATACACCCCATTACCAAGCTCAACGATATTTAAATATACCTCCATTATTCGTTCCTTGCTCCAAATTGTTTCAATTAAAAAAGTAAAATATACTTCGAACCCTTTTCTTAACCAACTCCTACCAGGCCATAAAAAAACATTCTTAGCAGTTTGTTGACTAATGGTACTTGCCCCACGCTTTTTCTTGCTTTTTTCATTATGTTTCAAAGCCTTTTCTATTGCTCCAAAATCGAAACCATGATGTTTTAAAAAATTTTGATCCTCAGAACATACTACAGCCAACTGTAAATCAGGTGAAATTTCATCTAATGGTTTCCATGTTTTAGATAGCTTCATTTCATTTCCATCCAATTTCTGTTCAACCACTCTAATCACCATTAAAGGGGTTACATAAACGGGAACCCATCTAAATAAAATAACCAAAAAAATACTGATAGCAATAAACCACAGAAAACCCTTAAGGCAGATTTTCCAAATTTTTGAAATAAATTTTTTCATGTTAAACCGCCAACTAAAGTTGAAAGGTACAAATTTATAATAAAAATTGATGTTACAAATTAAGTGTAAAATAACCGGTAGATTCAAGTATCAATTAATTGTTTGAAAATCGGCTGACCGACAAACTTTTTTTCAATATCTTTGGAACTCATATCTTTTGGGTTTAGTCACGCAAAAAGTATGAAAAAAAGGGCTTACTGTTAAAAGTAGCCCTTTATCTTTAAAATATTTTGTCGGTTAGTAGTGATAAAAATCAAAAAAAAATTTATTATTAAGCCTAGTTTTACAAAGAAAAGATAAGTGAAACTGATGTTTTATTGGCGACTATCCCTTTAGATACAGAATACCTTTAAAATAACCTCTTCTACATTTGATTTAGTTGAATCCAAGTTTTTACTAATAACCTGAACTCGAATAATAAAAAACGGCTAATTGATTGGTTTGGATGGTTACGTATTTAAGGGAAGGTTTTTTTGGCAAGAAATGGTAAGCAATAATACCGGCGATTAAAATAGTTAAGAAATTAGCAACAGAGCGGTGTATAGAATGTTCTACTTGGCAAATATTTTTTAATTCATCATTAACAGTTTCAATCAAAGAGCGTTTACGGAGTAAAATTTTATCACTCATTAGCATTGGGCTATTTTTCGTGTTATTACGAATGTTTGTGATAAGATGAACACCATCAACAAACAATAATTGTGTAAGTTTCTCAGAGATATAACCTTTATCAGCAAATAATTTACCAAAAATTTGTTTTAAGAATCCTTCATTATTTAGAAGTGATGCAACTTACTTTCTAACAAATAAGGATGATTTTTAGGGATTAATGCTGTTTTTCCTAATGTACGAGCAACAATAAAAATAAATAGCCCTAAATAACCAATATATATACCCATCTCTGCAAAACCGATATGGAAAATACCAACGGTACCAGGCATAATTTGCATAAAATTATCTATCCATTGTCCCACGATTAATAAACAACATGTGAATAAAACAACGTATTTATTTCTATCAAATTTAATAGGAAGAAGTAATAAAAAAGGAATCACCCAATTAATAATAATATTTACATAAAATAAGGTATTCCAGCCATCTTGTCGTCTTGCTACAAAATAGAAAGTTTCTTCAGGTATATTAGAAAACCAAATAAGCAAATATTCAATAAACCACAAATAAGCCCACATTATACCAAGTCCAAATAAATAGCGAGCAAAATCGTGTATATGGAACTTATTCATTTCAGGAAAATAGCCTAACTGTTTTAGGATAAATACAATTAAAAAGATTACAGCAATAGAATGATAAAGGGAAGATACAATATTTTTAAATGCGTAAACAGTACTAAACCATGTTGCATCTACCGACATTACCCAATCAAAAGTTCCTAAAGAGAAAGTTATAGCCATCACAAAAATAAAAACTTTTGATAAAAATTCGGTTTTAGAAAAGAAAATGGTTCCCCCTAATTCATCTTCTTTCATTGAATATTTCCTAAACAGGAAGATTATAAATATCCATAAACTAAAAAAAAGTATGATCCGAATAATAAAAAAAGGAACATTTAAATAAGGGGATTTATGTAGAATCAATTCGCTAGCATTACCATCGGATATGTTTGACCATTCATAAATTTGATTTATTCCAAAAATCATGATTAACATGAGTATTGCAATAACCGGCATAAAACTTCCAATAGCTTCAGGAATTCTTTTAAACATAACAGACCAACCTGATTGAGTAATGTTTTGTAAGGCATAAAAGAAAGTTGCTCCAATTACAATCGATAAAAAAGTATAATTATTTAATAGAACATTTGCCCAAGTTCTTTCAGGATTTTTTACTAAACTTAGTATTAATGCAATAATACCAACAGCCACCATTATCGCAGATAGTATATTTAATTTTGCAGATATCTTTACTTTATTTTCCATAACAAATTAGTTAAATGCTATTTTTATTTACAACTTTTCTTCAATTGTTTGTTTATTCTTCTCCATCTTCTTTGCCTCTTCAATTTCTAATCTTTTCTTTTCGTTTTTTTGTAGCACCATTTTAATGTACATAATAAGTGCCCAACGATCTTGACTTCTTATTTGAGCAGCATGAGAACCCATGATAGCAGAACCAATGGTAATGACATGATAAAATTCGCCTTCGGGTTTTCCCCAAAAATCTTTAGATACAAGTGTTGCTGGTTCAGTAGGATATTTTCCACTTTCGTACAACAATCCTTTTCCATTACCAGTTGAACCATGGCAAATAGAACAATAAGTGTTAAACATCTTTTTTCCTCTTTCAATATTTTCTTTAGTTACTTTTAAGGGGTTTTTTAATTCCTTTCCTGCTTTAAGCATTCCCTCTGGCGTTTTCTCATAATGATAAGGAATAACTTCTCGAGGAATTGTACCCACAATAGAAGGTTGCGATGTTTTTCCATCAGAAAAATTAGTGTTTGGAGCATAGGTTTCGTATGCATCCGAAAACGTCATGTCACTAACATAGGTATAACCTGGCTTTTTTACATTATGGTCGCAACTTGAAAGAATTAAACCCACAAATGTGATAATTAGCAATTTCCCTTTTTGTATTCGTTTCATTTTATACTTATTTTTTTATTGGATAAATTTTTCGTTTACTTCAATTGCCCCGTTAGTCATAAATAATTCATTTATCAGATTAGTATCTTCAATAGATTCTGGTTTATGAATAGCTACAACAAATGTGTCATCTACTACTCGGGGGTCTATCAAATTTGAATCTTTTCCAGGATAAAATTTGTTGATGATAAAAAAGGCTATAACACTAAGTCCTGAGGTAATATTTATTGTTAAAACAAAGGTTATTACTATATCAGAAGGAATAGAAAATATAGGTTTTCCTCCATACACTAAAGGATAACTTTTAACGGTAGCCCAGTATAAAAAATAAAAAACAGATGTAGCTGCAAATATTCCAAAAAGTAAAGCCGCCCCATATAATCGGGTTTTGTGCAAGCCTGCAATGTCTTCAATGTTATGTACGGGGTAAGGCATAAAAACTTCTTCAATTTTTATACTCTTTTCACGTATTTTTTTAATGGCATCTACCATAAGATTTTCATCTTTAAAAACGCCCAAGATTAGTGTTGATTTACTCATAGTTTTTTCTTTAATGTTCTAAAGGTGTTTCACTAGTTCGTTTGGTTACAGATTTCACTTCACTCACAGCAATAATTGGCAGGAATCGTAAGAACAAACAAAGGCCAAACACAAAGAACCCTAATGTTCCAATAAAGATGCCCACTTCAATGATAGATGGAGTGTAAGTTGTCCAATTAGCTGGTAAATAATCTTTAGAAAGCGATGTAACAACAATAATAAATCGTTCAAACCACATTCCTATATTTACACATAAAGAAATAATAAACACCAATGTTAAATTATTTCTAAATTTTTTACTCCAAAATAATTGCGGAAGAACAGCATTAAAAAAAATCATTAACCAAAAGGGAATGGAATATGTTCCTGTAACTCTGTTTCTATAAAAAGTAAATATTTCAAATCCATTCCCTGAATACCATGAGATAAATAACTCAGTAAGATAAGCAATCCCCATAATTAAACTAATGAAAACCAAAATTCTTGTAATAGCGTCTATGTGTGAGGAAGTAATATAATCTTGTAAATTAAACGCTTTTCTCATAATTATTACTAGGGTAAGAACCATAGAAAATCCGGAAAAAATAGCACCAACTACAAAAAATGGAGGAAAAATAGTGGTGTGCCAACCAGGAATAACAGATGTTGCAAAATCCATAGCAACAATAGAGTGAACGGAAACTACAAGAGCAGCAGCTAACCCTCCCAAAATATAACTGATAGCTTCATATCGATTCCATGTTTTTGAAGAAGCATTCCATCCTAAACTCAAGGTACCATAAATAAATTTAGAAAGTTTAGTTTTTGCTCTTTCCTTTATTGTGACAAAATCAGGCATCATACCTAAATACCAGAAAGTAGCAGAGGCAAGTACATATGTACCTATTGCAACAACATCCCAAAATAATGGTGAATTAAAATTTACCCAAAGCGGACCTCTTGTATTTGGATAAGGAAAAATGTAAAAACATAACCAAATTCTTCCCATGTGTGCCATCGGGTATAATCCTGCACATATAATTGCAAAAATAGTCATTGCTTCTGCAGAACGATTAATGGATGTTCTCCATTTTTGCCGTAATACTAAAAGAAAAATTGAAAAGGCAGTTCCTGCATGTCCAATACCAATCCACCAAACAAAATTGATAATTCCCCAACCCCATGTAACGGAATTGTTTAAACCCCAAGTACCGATACCAACTGTAAATGTTTTATACAAAGAATACCCCCCAATACACATAGCTACAATGCTTATATAAAGTACAATATACCATGCTTTTGAAGGCGTTTTGTCTATTGGTTTTAAAATATCTTCTGTTATTTGGTGATAGCTTTTTTCTCCAATAACATAAGGGTCTCTTACTGGTGATTCATAAATCATAACTTTATTTTTATTTATTATACTTCTTCCTTATTTATATCATTGTCAATATTTCGAATTTTGGTTAAATATCCCACTGACGGTTGTGTATGTAGCTGCTCTAACAAGTGATAATGTCGAGGATTGTTAAACCGTTGAGACACTTCGCTTTTAGTATCATTCAAATCTCCAAATACAATTGCTTTAGCAGGACAAGCCTGTGCACAAGCAGGTAATATTTCTCCATCTTTTAATGGTCTATCTTCCAGTTTTGCTTTTAATTTACTTTCTTGTATCCGTTGTGTGCAGAATGAACATTTTTCTACCACACCTCTTGAACGAACAACTACATCGGGGTTTAAAACCATCCTACCTAAGTCGTTGTTCATATTAAAATCAAACGAGTCATTTTTTGCAAACTGAAACCAATTAAATCTTCTCATTTTATAAGGGCAGTTGCTCATGCAATAGCGTGTACCAATACATCTGTTATAAGCCATCTGATTAATACCTTCATTACTTCGCATAGTTGCGGCAACGGGACAAACATTTTCGCATGGAGCACTATCACATTGTTGACACATAATAGGCATTTGTACCATTTCCGGATTTTCAGGATTGCCAGCATAGTATCTATCTAACCTTATCCAGTGCATTATTCTTCTTTTTTGTACCTGTTCTTTTCCCACCACAGGAACATTATTTTCTGCTTGGCAAGCAACTAAACAACTATTGCAACCTGTGCAAGCATTTAAATCTATAGATAAACCCCAGTGGTGACCAGGAAATTCGGCTGCTGGATAAAGACTAGTGCTTTCTTTTAAAATTTCTTCTCGTTCTTCGTTTCCAGAAGAAGGTTTCTCCAAGTATTGTTTTAAAGAAGTTTCTCTGATAATTGATCTGCCCTCCATCACATCATGTGTTTGTGAAAGAGCAAGTGGATATTCAGTATTTAAAAAAGTTACACTAATAACATCTGTATGATATAATTTTTCGCCATTCACTATTTTTAATAGAGGATAACTATTTTGACCGACATTATTTCCAGCTTTTCCGACATTCTTTCTACCATAACCTAATGCGATAGTAATGGTATTATTTTCCTGACCTGGTTGAACAAAAGCAGGAATAGTAATGGTATTATTAATAGAAATAAGTTGCCCTGTTATAATTCCTTTTTCCTTTGCATATTTTACAGAAACTGAAGCCACATTATCCCATGATACTTTAGTAATTGGGTCTGGTAATTCTTGTAGCCATGGGTTATTTGCGTACGCTCCACTGCCTATGGCAATATTTGGAATCATTTCAAGAACTAAACTATTTTTATCTTTTTTTATGTTAATTTTTGAAGAACTTTCATAAAGCTTTTTATTGATGTCTAAAATAGGTTCTTCTTTTTCTACCTTTTTTTGTTTTTCTTTCGTTACAGTTTTTATAATTTCAATTTTTTCTTTCGGTACAAATATTCCAGATTGTAATGCAATACTCCAAAAATTATCGAAATCTGTATAAGTGGTTTGTGTGGGAAATAAATTTTCTTGGGTGGTTAATTTTATAAATTCGTATGGCGTTGTTTTAATTTCAGTCCATATTAACAGACATTCTAAAAAAGAACAGGTATCAAAAAGTTTTGGAATACAAGGTTGAGCAAAACTATATTCCTCTTTTTTAGGTTCATAATCTCCCCAACTTTCTAAAAAATTATCTAGTGCAAGTACGTCTTCTGTGTGTGAGGCAGTTTCTGTAATCCTATCAGTAAGAAGAGCTGAAAAATCTACTTTCTTTAAAGCCGCTATAAATTGATTTGCCTCAGGATAATCGTATGCAGGGTTTACATCATTTAATAAAATTGCTCCTACATCTCCTGAATTCATTTCTGCAATAATCCTTGTCATGTCCTCATCAATAGCTTTTTTAGTAAGATAAGGAAAGTCTAAATTGATTGTATTGTTGTAATTATTTAGTAATTGATTGATACCGTTTACTATAATTTGAATATTCATATCGTTACTACCAGAAAGCACCAAACTTTGGCTTTTATTTAACCATAGTTCGTTGGCGATGGACAATACATCAAAAGGTGGCTGATAATCTTTATTTTCTGGAAGTAAATCTGCTCCAGATTTTGTTGCAATTGCATTATAAAGAGCTATTAAAATATTACCTTCTTCTAAAGGATGAATTGGTATTCGCACATCAGCGTTACTACCTGTAACAGAAAATCCTGCTTCTAATTGAATATGTTTTGCCATTACGTTCCCTGCTGTTTGTAAGGAACGACCTTCAGCATATTGAGAAATAAACTCAACGGGAGAAAGCCAAGTACCTAAGAAATCAGCAGAAAAACTTACTATAACTTTTGCTTTATTAAAGTAGTAACTAGGCACTACCTGTTTACCAAAACATTCGAGATTTGCTTTTAAAATTCCGGAAAATGAAACAGGCTCATAATAAACCACTTCTGTAGTTGGATATTTTTCCTTAAATAAATCTAATGCTTTTAATGTAGATGGACTAATGATGGGAGTTGAAAGAATAATAATTTTATCACCTTTTTTAGTTACCGCCTGAAGGTGAGACATTACTTGTACATGGGTTTCTTCCCATTTTGACTTTTCTCCTTTTATTAATGGAGTGCTTAATCTCTCTGAATCGTATAAATTAAGTACAGAAGCTTGTACTTGTGCTGTAGTACCTCCTTTAGTTGTCTTTGATAAATCATTTCCTTCTATTTTGATAGGCCTACCGTCTCTTACTTTAACTAATATTGGGCAAAAATAATTACCATCGAAATATGTTGAAGCATAATGATTGGCAATACCAGGGGTAATTTCTTCAGGTTTAATAAGTAAAGGAATAGCATTAGTAATAGGTGTCTCACATCCGGTAGCAAGAGCTGCAACAGTTACACTAAAACCACATAATTTTAAGAAATTTCTTCTTGAAGTAGCCATTTCGACAAACTCATTATCTTCAAGAAATTCTAAATTACTTTTTTCTGTATCAGTAATTTTTTCATTTATTGAAGTTGTATCAATAGCATGGTTTTTATCAAGATTTGTCCAGTAATTCTTCATAGTAATTTTTTTGATTTTTTAATTAATAATGGCATTTTTGACAATCTTCTCCTCCAATATCTTTAACAGTAACAATGCTTCTCTTACCAGAGTTTAATTCCTCATGAAGTTTTTTATAACTGGTATAATATTTATTACTGAAATTAACCTTTTGTTTTCTATGACAATCTAAACACCATCCCATTGATAAAGGAGATACTTGTTTAATTTGAACCATATTTTTTACATCACCATGACAATTTTTACAATCAAGTTTTCCTGCCCCCACATGTTGGGCGTGACTATAAAACACATGATCAGGTAGATTGTGTACTTTAACCCATTTGATTGATTGACCTGTTTTTAATTCATTGTAGATTTTATTTATTTCGAAAGAACCTGAATTCTTTCCAGTTTTTATTTTATTATGGCAATTCATACATATACTTGCTGAAGGAATATTGGCAACCTTGCTATATTCTGCTGTACTATGGCAATACAAACACTGGATGTTATTTTCACCAGCATGTACCTTATGTGAGAATTTAATAGGTTGATCGGGTTGATAATTGGTTGTTATACCAATTTGTGTAGCCTCTTGAATCATAGCTTGAGATATAAAGCCTCCTCCAAGAAGAAATAAAGGGATAGTTATTTTTCGGCTAATGTATTTTGTAAAAAGCGCATCAAGAAGGGAAAACAAACATAATAGAGCTAATGCCACATACCATATTAAATAACTTTTTGATTTTTCTGGTAATAATCCATCTTTTTCCACCTGTAATAAAAATGCTTTGATATCAAAAATTTCAAACTCGGTAAGTGGGTGGTCTTTAAATAATTCTTTGCATTTTTGTGAAGATGGATTTCTTAGTAACTTTGATATATCAAATCCATTTGCTCTTGAGTAGGTAGTAGCTAACTCGAACGCAGATGGATTCCAATTAAAGGTGTCTGTTTTTTGAATATTATGACAATTTACACAATTTGGTGCCCCGTTAACAAATGGTTTTTGACCGATAAATAACAGTTTGCCATTTTTAATATTTTCAGGACGAATTTCTTTTTCTTCACTTCTTAATTGCATATCAAGAAGTTCATCTAATTTCTTTTCTAGCACAGTAACACGATCATCCGTATTTCCCTCTACACTTGCAACTGGTGTGTCATCTGTATTATTAGTTTCTGTGCTTGTAGCAGTTGTTTGAGGATCCTCTTTAACTTTTCCTGGAGTTGTATTAGAACTTACCGCATTTTTGTTTAAACTTTTAATATAGGATAAGATTGCTTTTATTTCTTCATCGGAGGCATCTGTATCTGGCATTTTCTTATTATTAAACTTATTAAAAAGAGCTATCGATTCAGCATCCCCATTGGCAATCTTTGTTTTGCTCGATTTAATAAAACTCAATAGCCATGTTGCAGATCTTCTTTGTTCTACTCCCATCAAATCTGGACCGAAATAAACTCCATCTCCAATAGAATGACAATCGGCACATAAATTATTAAAAAGTGCAGAACCATCTTGAGCTTTTGCTTTACTTACTACGGCTAAATATATAGCAAGGAAAAAGCAAATTTTAATAAATCGTTTAAATACAGTCATAATAAACAGTCATAATAATGTCTAAGAATATCTTTTAATTTTAATCGAATAACAATACTTGAAGGTGATAACCTTCAAGTATTGATGGGGTAATTATTTTGCAACTTTTAATGAACGGATGTAATTGATTACACTCCAAATTTCATCATCATCTAAAGTACCTTTGTATGATTTCATATTATTACGTCCGGTATTAATTTTCCAAAAAACAGAACCATCACTTTGATTTGTAAAATCTTCTGACAAAAAACTAGTGGGTGGAGTCGTACAATCGGCTGCACCTACTCCTTTTCCATCACCTAATTTTCCATGACAAGAACGACAGTTTTTTGTAAATATACCCATCCCTACTTTTATACTTTCATCACTTGTTTTAATTGGGTTTTCTATTTTTTTGGCATCTTCAGGTGCTACCCATTTATCGTTATCAGGCGTTAAAGACTGTGCCTCATTTGTACTTACTTTATTTTCCACTAAAACAGTTGGTTCTGTAATAACATCTGTTTTTAGAGTTGATTTTGAAATAGGTTTTGAGGCGGTACAACCTAATACAATAAGCACAATAGCTAAAATTTCATTTGAATTTTTCATAATTTAAGTTTTTAATTATTTTATATGTAAATATGATATTAAATAAACAAGATTAAAATTGCCATCTTCTCACAATATTAAACCCTAACATAACTTGTCCTTTTCCAAAATCATTTGCATTATATGCTGTATTGTATTGAGGAACTAATGCATTTGAAGTAGAAATAACTATCTGAAATGCATGAGCACCTGTAGAAACTTGATAACCTATTCCAATATCTGGTTTTGTATCAAAATAAGTATTTTTTGTAATAGGATAGCTAACCTCAAAAATAACAGATGACTGAGAAGTAAGTACAAGTTGACCAGAAAAACTAATGCTAAAATTATCATGTGTCATAGAAGAATCTTGTAAATTATCTACTTTTGATTTAAGTGATTCTACTAAATTAAAATGAGCATATGCTGGAGCTATTTGAAGTGATAATTTATCGTTAAATTTTCTTGCAATTATTAACTGAGAGAAATAAGATAAACGATTAGCGTATGAGTATAGTTTTGTGATATTTATTTTATCTAAAAAATAATAATTCGATGTTTCTTTTCTTGTTTCAAAATTTATATCAGAAAGATATGCGAAATTTCCATAATAGCTTAATGAAATAGGCATACTTCCTGATTTGGTTTGCATCAGTATTTTGTATTTCCAATTAAAATCATACAAATATTTATTTTTGGTACCGCCCATTCCTATAGTTATTCGATCTGTTATACCATAATTTAGCCCTATGCGAATATTTGCTGGGGCGAACATTCCAAAGAAATCAAAATTTTGGTTGGCATCGAATTCTTTTTCTAAACTTCCAAATCGGTGTTGAATTTGAAATTGAAATTGCTTTTTATTTAAAGTGTTAATGGTTTCCAAATTAATTAACTTATCACTTTCAAAAGTGTTTTTTACTGGCTTCTCTATTGGCTTCTCTTTATTTTCTTTTTCTTCCTTATTTGTTTCCTGTGCATAAGAATAAGAAATAAGGAACGTAAAAGCTAAAAATATATATGCTACTCTATTCATTAAACATTTCATAATTATCGATTTTAATTGTTTTTAGCTCCTTCTTGAATCCATTTAAGCACCAAATCTGTTGATGAAGAAGGTAATAAACCTGATGGTGGCATCATGCCTCCTGATGGAGGGGTTGTCATCGTTATTTTTTGGTAAAGAAAACTACTCGATGGATTTAACGTATCAATATATTTATTATAGGGTGATGCATTTGTAACAAGTGTATTGTAAGCATTTGTAGCCCTTAAATCTACGGCACCAGGATTGTGGCAAGAGATACAATTTGCCGTAAAAATTGGTAAAATTTCATTTGAAAAACTTGTTGGTACAAGGTTAGGTGTATCAGAACTAGAATTTACTGTAGGTTCTAATACAGCCTTTTGGCAACTATTTAAAAATAGGAACAAGAGAACCAAATAAGATGAAAGTAATAATTTTGTTTTCATAACTTTTTTTTAAAACACAATATTTAGAATGTTTAGTTCCAAATATTGTGTTTGATAATTCAGAATCATTAATTTTTAAAAACCAGGATAAGCTAATGCATCTTGTCCAGCTTTTAAGAAATCTTTAACAGTGCTCTCTGTATTAGCACTAAATGTAGGCATGGATGTGCCAGATTGTCCACATCTTGCTTTATGCTGAAATTCGTAAGGGCTACTTCTCATAAAATCTCCCATATATGCAGTCCCTCCATCAAGTACAATTTGCGTACCATTAGCACCATGGCATCCTGCACACAATGATGCAAATGTTGCATTTCCGTTTGCGGCACTTCCGTCTTTCCCCACATTTGAAAATGTTTTAGTTCCTGTAGGATAGTAGCCAGTTGTGTTTATATCGTATAAATTGAAAGTATTTAAAGCTTCTGTTTTAAGATACTTGGTAATCTGCCATATTTGAGCATCAGTAAGTATCAAACTAAAATCAGGCATACTTGCATTTAACGATTTATCAGTACCATTACCTAATTTTGCTCTTCCACCTTCATGTTTAATTGCATCAAACACTTGTTTAATATTACTTGCTTTTGCAAAAGTATACAAATCATTAGAAGCAACCGCTGGCCTTGTTGCATTTGGAGCTCTATTGATATAAGCACCATTACTTCCTCTTAAATCCCAACCATGGCATTGTTTACAACGGAAAAAATCTTTATGATTTGTGTAAGCAGTATCAGTAATAGATAACTGTTTCGTAAAGTCATCATAAATTCTTCCTCCTATTAATCCATCTGCAGCAGCATATGCTGATTGATCAGCTGCAGTAACTAAACTTCCATCAGAGCCGTTTGTTCCCGAAGGACCTTGAACTCCATCAGAGCCAGCAGGTCCTATAGGGCCTTCTTTTGTACAGCTACTCAATAGAATAGCTGAAAATGCAACAGCAGATATTGATAAAACTACGGTTGCTTTAATTGAATTTTTTTTCATTTTTATTTTTTTAAAGGTTATTATTTATATATGAAACAAAGTTACAGCACAAACTTATGTAAAAATCATGACTATCATCATTATACATCTTGTTTTTACAACACTTATACATGGTGTAATAGCAGCATATTTAATGCTTTTTAGCATATAATTTGCACAACAAATTACTAATCAGAGTTATACGGGTAATAATTAGTGATGATGTCTTGAAGTTTTTTATAATGTAGTATAATTATTTTTTTTGTTTTAGTTACTAAGAGTTTTTCTTTAGTTAAAACGGATATTTCTCTGCTTACCTGTTCAGCAGTAGTGCCAACAATGTCTGCTATTTCTTGTCTTGAAATAACAACATCTATCATAGCTTCTTTTGTTAAACCAAAGGTTTCTATTAAATAAACGAGCGAATAAATCACTTTTTCTCTTACTGTCATTTGTGATAGATATTTAATTCTAATTTCAGCTTTGCGTAATTCTGATGCATAAAAATGCATCATCGTAATGGCAAACGTAGGGCTATCTAACAATAAATCATTAAGTGTTTTATTATCAATAAAACAGATGTTACAATCGTCTAAAGCGGTTGCACCAAGTGGGTAATTTTCAAATCCATAAGCCATGTGTCCCACAACGTGTGAGTCATTCGCCAAACGAACAATGTGTTCCTTATTATTTTCACCTGTAACCGTTATTTTAATTTTTCCTTTATAGATAAAATATATTCCCATAACGGGAGTTCCTTCTAAAATAATACTTTTCCCAGAATTACATTTGATATTATTTTTCTTTTCGTTGATGATAGAAATCCACTTAGGAGTGCAGCTCTTTTTAATAAAACATTTTTCATTAATACATTTTTCACAACTCATGTCATTTTGAATACTTGTTATTTTATTTTTTGTTCTATTCATGATAAATTGTTTAACTTAATGTTATGTTGGAATAATTGCTTTAATTTAAAAAAATTAAAGTTCGGCATTTTGTAAGAAAAGTAGATACGGATATTGCAAATGCTGTGATGTTTTCATTATTTATGAATCTTTTTAGAATTTATTCCAATAAATAATAGTTGAAAACAAAAGTACAACATAAAGTAGTTAGAAAAACCTAATCGACGTTATATTTTCTTAAGCTATATAAACAAAAACTAAAAAAACTGTAAAAAATAGAATCGGGTTGTCACCCTGATCCTATCGAAGGATAAACAAAACGATTTGTTTTACTTCGATAATCATTCGACATGCTCAGATTGATATTTCTTCGTATAAACTTTACAAAATTATTACATAATTTAACACTATCAACCGACAAAAATAAAAATCAAGCAATAAAACTTCGACAACCCCAGTATTTACTTGGGGTTATCAAAAAAAATAAGAAATGCTAAAACTTAAAAATTATATCAATGGGGAATTAATAGCCCCGATATCTGGAAAATATTTAGACAATATTAATCCATCTAATGGTAAAATCTATTCACTAATACCCGATTCTGATGAACTTGATGTGAATATAGCTACAAAAGCTGCACAAGAAGCATTTCATACATGGAGCAATATGCCAAAAGAAAAGCGTTCACGAATCATTCAAAAAATAGCATTTTTAATTGAAGAAAATATAGAAAAACTTTCCAAATCAGAATCCATTGATAATGGGAAACCATTAAAACTTGCTAAATCAGTAGACATTCCAAGAGCAGCAAGTAATTTTAATTTTTATGCTACTGCCATTTTGCATTTCGCTTCTGAAGCTCATTCAATGGAAGATACTGCAATAAACTACACTTTACGTGAACCAATTGGGGTTTGTGGATGTATTTCACCATGGAACTTACCCTTGTATTTATTTAGTTGGAAAATTGCACCAGCGCTGGCTGCAGGCAATACTGTTGTGGCAAAACCGTCTGAAATAACACCAATGACTGCATATTTATTATCAGAAATTTGTATAGAAGCCGGATTACCAAAGGGAGTATTAAATATTGTACATGGTTTGGGAAATAAAGTTGGTGCTGCAATTATTAGTCATCCAGATATTCCAGTTATTTCATTTACGGGAGGAACGGTTACTGGAAAACAAATCATTTCAACTGCCGGTCCAATGTTTAAAAAGCTATCGTTAGAATTAGGGGGCAAAAATCCTAACATTATTTTTGATGATTGCAATTTTGATGAAGCGCTAAAAACTACAGTTAATTCGTCATTCGCTAATCAAGGTCAAATTTGCTTATGTGGGTCTAGAATTTTTATTCAAAAAGGTATTTATAACAAATTTAAAGATGCGTTTGTTGAAAAAGTTAAGCAATTAAACATCGGTAATCCTTTTGATGATACAACAAATATTGGAGCTGTTGTTTCAGAATCGCATATGAACAAGGTTTTATCATATATTGAGTTAGCAAAACAAGAGGGTGGTAATATTTTATGTGGTGGAAAAAGAAGAATTATAGCTGGTGAGT
This sequence comes from Vicingus sp., assembly GCA_036171675.1. Taxonomy (GTDB): domain Bacteria; phylum Bacteroidota; class Bacteroidia; order Flavobacteriales_E; family Vicingaceae; genus Vicingus. Next base: position 17,550 of record JAVHRO010000052.1, read on the forward strand.
TTGAAAAAGGATATTATTTAGAGCCTACAATAATTGAGGGGTTAGACTATAATTGTAGAACGAACCAAGAAGAAATTTTTGGACCAGTTGTTACGATTACCCCATTTGAAAATGAAGAAACTGTTTTAATGATGGCAAATAGCACAAGGTATGGATTGGCTTCAAGCGTTTGGACTGAAAATTTGAAAAAAGCGCATAGAGTAGCCGCTAATTTGCATGTAGGTATTGTGTGGGTAAACACCTGGTTATTACGTGATTTAAGAACTCCTTTTGGTGGAGTAAAGCAATCGGGTGTTGGAAGAGAAGGCGGCTTTGAAGCACTAAACTTCTTTACAGAGCCAAAAAATATATGTATTAAACTAACATAAATTTGATATGTGATCAGTAATTAACCTATTTATTAGTTGACAAAAACAAACAAAAAACCTTCGTCTAAAAATATTGTTACCAATATACCACATACTTATCCCTAATAATGTAGTACGGAAGTTCCAACCACATTGGAAAGGTAAAAGGGGTTGGACTGATAGAAATTTCACTAAACGATTGAGTTCGATATAACAAAACGATGTCAGTTTGAGCGAAAATCTGTAAGATTTTAGTATCGGAAACAAATCGTTTTGTCTATTTCGATACAAATTTTTTCTAAAAATTCGCTCAATAGGATAAAACTTACCATTGTGCTTCTTATATCGAACTCACGTTAAAAAAGAGGGTGTCCAAAAAGGCATCCTCTTTTTTTATGCAACAAATTTTAAT
>JAVHRO010000053.1:0-18008 GCA_036171675.1 Vicingus sp.
AAATTATTTTTTTAAAAAATTTAAACTTGAAATGTGGTTTTTAAGGCTCGACTAATTAAAATTGAATTGTTATGAGGCCTGTAGTCTCCAACACACAAAGGCTTTGCTTCAGACTACAGACAGTGGGGGGGTGCGAAATACTTAATTGCAGTGTTGGAATTGAAGAAGAAGTTGTTTTTAATGAAGTAGTTAAGGTTTATCCAAACCCTGCAAAAGATGTAATTACTATACAAATTAATGAAACAACTTTTACCAATAGTTCGTTTAAATTAATTGATGTAATGAGCAAAGAGGTGTTAAACAAGAAGATAGAATCAAACACAACTTTAATTGATGTTAGTCAATATACAAAAGGAGTGTATTTTTATCAACTAATTAATCATAAAGAACGTTTTTCAGGTAAGTTAATTATTCAATAAAACATAGATTATGAAAAAAAAACTACTTCCTTTATTGTTATTTTTTATTGTGCAAACATCGATAGCACAAGAATTTATGTTCCAACTTAATTTTACCGATGCGGTGGGAAATAAAGATAGTTTGTTGATTGGTTATGATATCAATGCAACAGATACTGTTGATGCTGGATTTGGCGAGATAAATATCATTTCAACACCATTAGATACTGCCTTTGATGTACGAATTTCTTCGGTTTATAATACTGTTTCGGGGTGGTCACCAACTTCAAACAATTTTCAGCTAAAAAAACAAATTGTAAAAAATAATGGTATCTGCGATTTCAATACATTGGTAATTGATGTTTTTGCCAAACATTGGCCCATTACAGCAACATGGAACAGTGTTCTCTTTAATGATACTTGTTTGGAGGGAAGTGTTTTCACAAGTGTTCATCCAGGTGGCTGGTGGGATATAGGTAGTACAAGCAATTTATACAGAAGTGAATTAGCCCTTTATAGCTCTGTTACATTTAGTTCAAACAATGATGGTAATTTATCTTCTCCTTTTCCAACTTACAATGGTGGGGCGTATTTGAATACAAACAACGATACCATTTCTGTTTTTTGGTTAAAATTGGGTGATTCAACTATTTTAAATACCGCTGTAAATCAATTAGTTTTGGATAACAATTTTAGCACCTATCCCAATCCTGCAAATGAAGTGCTTAACATTTCCGTTGCAAAAGAGCTTGATTTAACGAATGCAGAAATTTCTTTAGTTGATATTTCAGGAAGAACAATTCTAAGCCAACCTATCAACTCAGCCGAAACTATGATTAATATTAGCCATCTTCCAAGCGGTGTTTATTTTTCAACCCTTCGCTTGAATAATGAAACTGCTTTGTTTAAAAAAATTATGATAACCAATTAGGGAGTAACTACTCCTCATCGAATCGTCCATAATCAAGCGATTTATTTACCTTTTTCCTAACCCAATTTGGCATTGTACGATTCTCTTTGTAGTTTATAAGTACCTTTTGTAACTTACTTTTCCTATACCTATACAACAACACCGAACCGTTAACAAAAAAAGGAAAACTAACCACCGACATTCCAACGCTTAATATTGGCACAAGTGGGAAAATTGCTGCAGTAATTGGAAATATAGACATTTGTCCTTTGGCAGAATTGTTTCGTTTATCAAAAAAAATATTGATAATTGTTGTTGAAGTATCGTTCACTGAATATTTAGCAATAAAATCGTTGTAATCTAAATTTCGAGCTTTTACCTCTGTAGAATCTTCTGAAGCAGCACAATAACCTACATTCAGCAACAAAAAGAAAACAATCCAATTTATTTTTTGCATTCGCTAATTAATTTCTGCTAAGGTAATAAATTGAATTAATTCCTAATAAACTTCTATAAATTGTAAATTTGTACTTAGCTAACCATCATATTTATTTGAAAGATAAAATAATAATTGATTATTGTGAATCTCCAAATTTTATTTGAAACGAAATAGCAAATTAACTCCGCCTTTTAAGGCGGAGAAAAGAAATAAAACATCAAAAAAGGCTTTAGCCATGAAAAACAAACAAAAATGTCATTTGTAAAAGTAATGATTCATGCTGTTTGGGGAACGAAGAGTCGGTACCCATATTTAACTAAAGAAATCAGACAAAATGTAATTTCTCACATCAAAGAAAATGCACTAAAAAAACAAATTTACATTGATACTATAAATGGACATTCCGATCATTTGCATTGTTTATTTGGATTAAATGCAGATGTTTCTATAGCAAAAACTTTACAGCTTATTAAAGGCGAATCTGCATTTTGGATTAATCAAGAAAATCTTACCATTCCAAAATTTGAATGGGCTGATGAATATTTTGCTGCATCAGTAAGCGAATCTCAATTAAATAAAGTAAGAGCTTACATTAACAACCAAGAACAACACCACAAAAAAATAACATTTGCAAGTGAATACGATAACTTTATTACGAAATATAATTTTATAAATCATGGCTAAAGCCACTAAAACATACATTACTTTTTGCTCCGCCATAAATGACGGAGTTATAAGTTTTTTTACCCATTAACATTTAAAACACTTCTTCAACGTATTACGCAAAAAATGAACATTCCAGAGTTAAAATCAAAATTTAACAACTCAAATCAAGTAAAAGCTATTGTTAACAATTTACAAAACAATATGCTTTCGCAACATTATTTAAAAGGGCTGGTTGGTTCATCTATAGCCTTCGTGGTAAATTCAATTTATCAAAAATTTCCATTAAATCAACTTTTTATATTAAACGACAAAGAAGATGCTGCATACCTTTTTAACGATTTAGAAAGTATTATTGGCGAAGAGCATGTATTATTTTTCCCAGCATCTTATAAAAAGGCACTTCAAATAGATGAAACTGATAATGCCAATGTATTACTTCGTTCGGAAGTGTTAAACACTTTATCAAATTCATCAGGAGCAAAAATTATAGTTACCTACGCCGAGGCAATCGTAGAAAAAGTGGTAACTAAAAAAAATTTAGAGAAAAACACCTTAAAAATTAGTGTTGGCGAAGAGTTAACCATAGAATTTATCAATGAGGTTTTTTATGAATATGGTTTTGAACGTGAAGATTTTGTAATAGAACCTGGACAATTTTCTGTACGAGGTGGAATTGTTGATGTCTTTTCATTTTCGAACGATTTCCCCTATAGAATTGAGTTTTTTGGAAATGAAATAGAATCCATCCGAACATTTAACCCTGTATCACAGTTAAGCATAAAAAATTTCAAAAAAATTAGTATTCTCCCAAACCTACAAACATCGTTCACCACAGAAAGCAGAGAATCCATATTGGAATTTTTAGCAAAAGAAACGTTGGTATTTTGTAGCGACATAGATTTAACTTCCAACCAACTTAATCAAACCTATGAAAAAAATGTTGAGGCATTTAACAAGGTGGAACATTCGCCACTAAAACATCTTGAACCAGCTCAACTATTTTTGACCAAAGAAACTTTTTTAAATGAAATTGACACAAAAAACATCATAGAATTTGGTTCGAAAAGGTTTTATACAAATTCGAGTGAAATTATTTTTAATCAAAAGCATCAACCCGAGTTCAACAAAAATTTTACCCTACTACACCAAAATTTAGAAGCCAACAAAAAAAACAATCTTTCTAATATATTGTTAGCCGAAAACATTAAACAAGTCGAACGTTTACATTCAATATTTGAAGATATAGGAAAAGAATTTGATGTACATGCCATGTTACTTCCAATACATCAAGGATTTATTGATGAAGAATTAAAAATTTGCTGTTATACCGACCATCAAATATTTAACCGCTACCAACGATTTAGACTTAAAGACGGAAAAGGTCACGGTGGTGAATCTCTAACCTTAAAAGAAATTCATGGACTAGTGCCTGGTGATTTTATTACACACATTGACCATGGCGTTGGACGGTTTTCTGGGCTTGAAAAAATTGATGTAAACGGAAAAACCCAAGAAACTATTCGAATTGTTTACGCTAACAACGATTTACTTTATGTCAACATTCATTCTTTACATAAAATTTCAAAATTTGTTGGTAAAGATGGAACGCCTCCAAAAACAAATAGATTAGGAAGTACAAATTGGCAAATTACTAAACAAAAGACTAAATCAAACATTAAAAAAGTAGCATTTGATTTAATTAAACTTTATGCACAACGAAAAGCAAACAAAGGCTTCCAATTTATGCCTGACACCTATTTACAAACAGAACTTGAAGCGTCATTTATTTACGAGGATACCCCAGACCAATTAAAGGCAACCAACGATGTAAAAAAAGATATGGAAGCTGAGTACCCTATGGATAGACTAGTTTGTGGAGATGTAGGTTTTGGAAAAACAGAAATAGCAATTCGTGCCGCTTTTAAAGCCGTTGCCGACAATAAACAAGTTGCCGTATTGGTTCCTACTACCATCCTGGCATTACAACACTTCAAAACATTTAAAGCACGGTTAAAAGAATTCCCTTGCAATGTTGATTACATCAATCGATTTAAAAGTGCTAAACAACAAAAATTAACTATTGACAAACTAGCGACCGGAAGTGTTGACATTTTAATAGGAACACATCGAATAGTAGGAAAAGATGTGAAATTCAAGGACTTAGGATTATTAATCATTGACGAGGAACAAAAATTTGGAGTTTCAGTAAAAGACAAGCTAAAAACATTAAAAGCAAATGTAGATACCTTAACACTCACCGCAACTCCAATTCCACGAACACTTCAATTTTCGTTGATGGCGGCAAGAGATTTATCAAACATCACCACACCACCGCCAAACAGGCAGCCAGTTGAAACTAGGTTATGCAATTTTAACGAGGAAATTATACGCGATGCAGTGAGCTACGAAATATCAAGAAATGGTCAGGTATTCTTTGTAAACAATCGAATAGAAAATATTAAAGAAATTGCTGGAATGATACAACGATTATGCCCTGATGCAAACGTGCTAATTGCCCATGGACAAATGCAAGGAGATGAATTAGAGCAAAAAATGATGGCTTTTGTTGATGGCGAATATGATGTATTGGTTGCAACTACAATTATTGAATCTGGACTTGACATTCCAAATGCCAATACCATTATAATTAACAACGCCAACTATTTTGGATTAAGCGATTTACACCAAATGAGAGGTAGAGTTGGACGTTCAAATAAAAAAGCATTTTGCTATTTGCTTACTCCACCAATGCATGAAATTACACCCGAAGCCAGAAAACGACTAACGGCTATTGAGCAATATTCTGATTTAGGAAGTGGTTTTCAAATTGCACTCCGCGACTTAGACATTCGAGGAGCTGGTAATTTACTTGGTGGTGAACAAAGCGGTTTTATTTCAGAAATTGGATTCGACATGTACCAAAAAATATTACAAGAAGCCATTGAAGAGCTAAAAGAAAGCGACTTTAAAGAATTGTATGCCGAAGAATTAAGCAAAAAAGATTTTGTTAAAGAATGCCAATTAGAAACCGACTTGGAATTACTCATCCCAGATGAATACATTTCCAACATTACTGAACGACTTACCATATATCGAGAATTAGATGAATTGGAAGATGAAGCACAAATTAAATCCTATAAAATTCAATTAAAAGACCGATTCGGTGAAATCCCAACGCCTACTACAGAACTTTTTAACGCGTTGGTTTTAAGAAAATCAGCAAAAAAAGTTGGGTTTGAAAAATTGGTATTGAAACAGCATAAACTAATCGGCTATTTTATATCCAATCAAGATTCCCCGTTTTACCAAACCCCAGCGTTTACCAATGTACTAAATTATGTTCAATCGAACCAAAAATTGTGCAACATGAAGGAAAAAAACAATAAACTCACGTTAGTTTTTGATGGGGTAACCAGCATTAATCAAGCCAACCAATTAATTAAACCGATGCTACTCGCTGAAGCCTAAATGTATTTTAATTTTCAATACAACAAATTGTTGTATAAAAACTTAAATACATTTACTTTTGATTTTATGTATAGACTTTTAAGTGTATTAGCTTTGGTTTTTTGTTTGCAAGAAATTTCAACTTGCCAAACACTTCAAACCTATACTATTTATCTAGGAGACACCATAAATGCTACCAATACTTTAGGTCAAAAACAAGGAAGATGGATTTATTTCGGGTACGACCGCAAAGGGATTAAATACGATAACTATAAAGAAAATCAAATTATAGAAGAAGGGTTTTTTAAAGCCGATAAAAAAATTGGCGTTTGGAAAACTTATCACAACAATAGCAAGGTTCAAAGCGAAATTTTCTACACCAAAAACCAACCCAATCAATACGCTAAGTTTTATCATTTCGATGGTTATCTAATTGCAGAAGGCCCTTCAAAAAATGATCAATTCATCAATGAATATTTTATTTATGATGCTAAAGGAAATAAGTTTGAAAAATTAACATCAAAAAAGAACAATTACGCTCATTTGAATTTTAAAGGCAAAGTGGAACTGTTTGGCAAAAGAATAGACAATGTTACCATTTTAGTATTACGTAATGGATACGAAACGCAAGAGTTAAGCAACAATATTGATGGTAGTTTCCAGTTGAATTTAGAGTTGAATTTTGATTATACCATTTATTTTTCAAAGAAAGATCATGGCACACAATCTGTTCTAATAAATACTGACGTTCAGAATATTTCCGACACTTCGATTTACCAAATTAATAATTGGAACATTCAACTTTCCGACAATTTTGCCAAGTCGCTTGGTAGTAATTTTTTGGGTTTAATCATGAACAAACCCTCAGGAAAATTATATTTCGACAAAAAGAAAAGAAAATTTACGTCTGATGGGGCTTATCATTCGTTTTTTAATAAACAATTGAGAGGCATCAAAAAATCCTCTAAATTTTTATTGAATCAAGTTGCGCAGGATAATAAACGATTAGAGCTCGAAAATTTACGAATTGAGTCGGAGAAAAAAATGAATGAAATCAATCTACTTCGTCAAACTCAAGAATTAAAAGAAGTAGAAATTAAGAAAAAAGAAGCAGAAATATTAACACAGAAATTAGAGCAAGAAAAGAACATAAAAGACTTATCAATTGCTCAACAGGAAAAAATTATTCGCGACTTAGAATACGAGCAACAACAAGTATTGTTAGAAAAAAAAATGCTCGAAACTCAACAAAAAACGAAAGAAATAGAACATTTAGCGATTCTAAAAAAAATTCAAGAATTAGAAATAAAAGAAAAAAAGAGCGAATTGGCAAAAACCAATGAAAACCTTGCCTTGTCTGTTGCCGAAAACAAAAAACGCCAAGTTGAACTTGAATTATCGAAACGTGAACAATTGATCAAAGAAAATGAACTAAAACAAAAAATGTTTTATGTTTATATTTTAATTGCAGGCTTGTTTCTAACCATTCTATTCGGATTCTTTATCTTCAGAAGTTTCCAACAAAAGAAAAAAGCCAATATTTTACTCGAAAAACAATCGAACGAAATTTTAGCACAACAATCGGAGCTTGAACAAAAAAATCAAGTTATTGAACAAAAAAACATTGAAACCGAACAAAGTATTCAATATGCCAAACGTATACAAAATGCAATTCTACCTCCTATAGAAGAAATAAGTGCCTATTTAAAAAATTGTTTTATTTTATATAAATCAAAAGACATTGTTAGTGGCGATTTTTACTTTTTCTCCGACAAACATGCTAAAGATGGTAAAATACATATTGCTTCAGTAGATTGTACTGGACATGGTGTGCCTGGTGCATTTATGAGCGTAATTGGCCATGAAAAATTAAAAGAGGCGGTTCACAATACCAGTGAACCAGGTAAAATATTATCGGCTCTTAACAGAAGTGTGAAATCTGCATTACGACAATCGTCAGAATCATCAGAATCCAATAGAGATGGTATGGATTTAAGCATCTGTTCTATTTCTACACAACCAACAAATAATTTATATACCATTTCTTATTCAGGAGCCAACAGACCATTATGGATTGTTCGTAAAAATTCAACAGAAATTGAAGAAATTAAAGCTACAAAAATTGCCATTGGTGGTTTTACCGAAGACAACCAAGAATTTGAACAGCATGAATTAACCCTAGAAAAAGGTGATACCATTTACATGTTTAGCGATGGTTATGTGGACCAATTTGGTGGACAGAAAAAGAAAAAATTAATGACCGTAAAATTCAAAGATTTGATTTTAAGCATACAACATCTTTCGCTTAAAGAACAAAAAGACTACCTAGATAAGTTCATTACCGAATGGATGGACGGTTTGGAACAAATCGATGATATTTTGGTAATGGGAATAAAATTGTAGTTCAAAGTTTGAGGTTTGAAGTATGAAGTTTTTTGTTGACTGAAAACTGAAGACTGAGAACTGACTACTTCTTCACCCTCGTATAAACCACTACTTTAGTTTCGAAAAACTCTTCAGTAAAATAAGTGGATAGATTATAAATCTCTACTTTTTTACCACTCTCTCCAATTTCTTGGGCTAGGTCACCCCCTTTTAAAAATAAGATTCCGTTTTTAATATTATTAAAACCTTCAGGTTTAAGTTTACCTTTTACCCAAGGAATAAATTTATCAATTCTAGCAACAGCTCTTGTAACTACAAAATCGAATTGACCATCAACTTCCTCTGCTCTACAGTTTATTGCGTTCACATTTTGCAAACCTAATGCAGCAACAATTTCGTTTACAACTTTAATTTTTTTACCAATAGAATCGACCAAAACAAAACGGCAATTTGGAAATAAAATAGCTAATGGAATTCCAGGGAAACCTCCACCAGTGCCAATATCTAAAATTCGAGTATAATCTTTAAACTGTATAATTTTAGCCACTCCAAGCGAGTGCAATACGTGTCGTAAATATAGCTCATCAACGTCTTTTCTAGAAATCACGTTAATCTGTTCATTCCAAGTCTTGTAAAGCGATTCAAGCTGCTTAAATTGAAGCACTTGAAGTACTGTTAAATCAGGAAAATATTTAGCTATTAAGTCCAAAGTCAATAATGATTTCTATTAAAAGGAATAATTGGAATTTCAACATCAAAATGTATCTTTTTTGCCTAACATTAAGGTATAAAGTTGTTCTCTGGCTCTAAACAATTGAGCTTTAACCGTCCCAATGGGCAATTGGGTTTCGTCAGCAATTTCTTCATACGAGTATTCTCTAAAATAACGCAATACCACCAAATTTTTGTAACGTGGTTTAAGTTGGTCAACTATTTCACGCATTATTCTAATTTTCTGTTTTCTAATTATACGCTCCTCTGGGTCTAAACATTCATCTCGAACATCTATACTCATTACACCATCTTCAGTTTCAATATCTTTATCCAACGAAAACGTATTCATTCGTTTTTTTCTAATAAAATCAATGCAATTATTGGTGGCAATTCTAAACAGCCAAGTACTAAAAGCATAATTTGGCGTATATTGATGGATTCTGTTGAATGCCTTACCAAAAGCCTCGATGGTTAAATCATCGGCATCATCGGTATTTTTAACCATTTTAAGCATCATAAAAAAAATAGAATCCCTATATTTTGCCATAAGTTCAGCATAAGCTTTCTCATCTTGATTTTCACGAGCTCTATTTACCAACTCAAAATCAATTTGGGCTTTTGGCGATAAATTTGAATTAGAATCTAACTCCATCTACTATTCTTTTTTACAAAATTTGAAATTACTAGTATTGGTTGAAAAAATAGGATAAAAAGTTCTAAAAAAGGTGCAAATAACAACAAATCTTTACCTCCTAATTTATTCATTGATAAGTTAAAGATAAGCATTTGAATGACATATCTAATTACAAAAAGCCCAACTATTAGATAAAGTGAGGTTTGTAGCACTACTAACAAAACAAATAAGCAGATAAACAGCAACAAACTGAGTTGATATGATCCCAACATTAACTTATGACTTAATTTATAGTATTTTCCTGTTGAGAGATGCCTTTTCTTTTGAGTTACCCAAGCTCCAAATTTAGTTTTAGGCAATGAAATAGTGTAAGCATCAGTATCAACAACAATCTTAACATTGGTTTTATTAGCCACTTCATTGATGAATAAATCGTCGTCGCCCGATAAAATATGTTGATGTTTTGAAAATCCTTTAACACTAAAAAATAGTTCTTTTTTATACGCCAAATTTCTACCAACACCCATATATGGCAACTTACATAATGCAAATGAAAAGTATTGAATTGCCGTAAACAAGGTTTCAAATCGAATTAATTTATTAAGCAATCCTGGTAATTTTTGATAAACCCCAAATCCCAATACAATTTGTTTTGGGGCGGCATAAGCACTCATTAATTTTATCCAATTTGAAGAGGTGGGTTTACAATCTGCATCAGTAAGTAAAATATGTTGGTATTGAGCGGCCTTTATTCCCAAGGTAAGTGCAAATTTTTTACTTCCATAAAACCTGTCACTATCGGGTACGTTCACAATTTTTAAATTTGAATATTGTAATGAATATGCCTTCAAAACATCTTCTGTATCATCAATCGAATTATCGTTAACCACAATAACTTCAAAAGTTGGATAATCTTGAGCTAAAAATTCTGGTAAAAAATTTAGTAAGTTTTCACGTTCGTTTTTAGCACATATTATAACCGAGACAGGTTCTTCAACAATTGTTTCGGGTTCCTGCTTTTTATAAAAAGCAAAACGTGAAAAAATAACCACATAGTACAAAAGCTGAATCAAAAAAACAACTAAATATACCCCTATCAAATAATCAAACCAATTGTTAAACCCTAAAAAAAGGAATTGATTCGAGAAATTATTACCCATTAAATATTTTTATTTGTTACTTCTTCAAAAGTACAATCTTACTTGTGCCTAAATAATTATCTTTGACCAAGTTTTAAACAAACATCGTTAATAACAATTAGAGTGAAATTTACCTTAGAAAAAAAAGACCTTAACAGCAAGGCTAGAGCGGGAACCATTTTTACTGAACATGGTGAAATAAAAACACCCATTTTTATGCCAGTTGGCACAGCTGGAACAGTAAAAGGTGTGCATCAGCATGAACTTGAAGAAGATATTAAAGCGCAAATTATTTTAGGAAATACCTATCATCTATATTTACGACCAGGATTAGATGTAATAAAAGGCGCAGGAGGGTTGCATAAATTTAATCATTGGGATCATCCCATATTAACCGACAGCGGTGGATATCAAGTTTATTCACTATCAGCACGAAGAAAAATTAAAGAAGAAGGAGCCACATTTGCTTCACACATAGACGGCTCCAAACATCTTTTTACTCCAGAAAGAGTTATGGATATTCAGCGAATAATTGGTGCTGATATCATTATGGCTTTTGACGAATGTACTCCATACCCATGCGACTACAAGTACGCAAAAAACTCCATGCACATGACACATCGTTGGTTAAAACGATGTTGCGAGCATTTCGATAGTACCGAACCCTTATACGATTATTCACAAACACTTTTTCCCATTGTGCAAGGAAGCACCTACAAGGATTTACGTATACAAAGCGCAGAAAAGATAGCTTCATTTGAGCGTGAAGGTAATGCCATTGGAGGTTTGTCGGTTGGAGAACCTAACGATGAAATGTATGAAATGTGTGATATTGTAACCGACATTTTACCTGAAGATAAACCACGCTACTTGATGGGTGTTGGTACTCCAATAAATATACTTGAAAACATTGCTTTGGGAATTGACATGTTCGACTGCGTTATGCCAACACGAAATGCAAGAAATGGTATGCTGTTCACCTCAGAAGGGTTTATAAATATAAAAAACAAAAAATGGGAAAGCGATTTTTCGCCCATTGACCCAAATGGGACGAGCTATGTAGATAGTTTTTATTCAAAAGCTTATTTACGTCATTTAATTATTTCGAAAGAAATTTTAGGTGCACAAATAGCCACAATACACAATTTAGCATTTTATTTGTGGTTAGCTACACAAGCTCGCGAACATATTTTAGCCGAGACATTTTATTCATGGAAAACAACAATGATTAAACAATTAGGAAATAGACTTTAAAATAGACCTATTGAACACATGACAATTTTTAAAAAATTAGACATCTACATTATTAAAAAGTTTTTAGGAACGTTTTTCTTTTCGTTGCTATTAATTATTCCTGTAGTGGTAGTATTCGATTTGTCTGAGAAAATGCGCGATTTTATTGAACGTAAAGCTCCTGTTCACGGAATTATTTTTGATTATTATGTAAATTTTGTTCCTTATTTGGTAAATCAATTTAGTCCATTGTTTGTATTTATTGCTGTTATTTTCTTTACCTCAAAAATGGCTGCTAACTCCGAAATAGTGGCTATTCTTTCAAGTGGAGTAAGCTTTAAACGTTTGTTACGTCCCTATATAATATCGGCTGTGGTATTGGCTATTTTGTCGTTTTACCTGAATAATTTTTTAATCCCTGATGCCAACAAAGACCGCTTGGCTTTTGAAGAAGTTTACTACCGAAATAAGTTCCATAACAACTCCCACCATATCCATTTGCAGATAAATCCAAACACCTTTATTTACATGAGTAATTTTAATGTTGATTTAAATTTGGGTGTAAATTTTTCCATAGAAACTTTCGATAAAGGAAAATTGGTTTACAAACTGCTATCTGACAACGTTCGTTGGGACTCCATCAGTAACAAATGGCAGATTTCGATTTATATTGAGAGGCATATAGATGGGATGAATGAAACCATTAACAAAGGATATAGAAAAGATACTGTGTTGAATTTTACCCCCGAAGAATTTAAGCGCCGCGACAATTTTATTGAAACCAAAAATTATTTTGAGCTAAACAAACTTATCAGCGAAGAAAAGTTTAAAGGCTCTCATTTTGCCATTGATTGCGAAATAAAAAAGCAGGAACGAGCGGCATACCCGTTTGCCACTTTTGTATTAACCATTATTGGAGTTTCTCTTTCAAGTCGAAAAGTCAGAGGAGGAATTGGAATGCACATTGGAATGGGCTTATTTATTAGTTTTTCGTATATTTTCTTTATGCAAATATCGTCTACCTTTGCAAAAAATTCGGGCATGCCAGCCATGGTTGCAGTGTGGATTCCAAATGTATTGTACAGTATTTTAGCGTTGTATTTGTTGAAAAAAGCGCCGAAATAAGCATTAATCTAATAATATCATTCTTTTGGTGTCCACTTCTTTTTTATCTACAATAAGAGAATAAATATACATACCAGGTTTTAATTCTCTACCTAAAATAACAATTTCTCCTCTTAATTCATTTTTTAGTGAAATATTTTTAAGAAGTAATCCCTGCATATCAAAAATAAGGATAGAGGCTTCTGAATAAATTTCTTTAATTTGATATTTAATGGTAGTTTGTTCTTTAAATGGATTTGGGCTATTTTGAAAAAGTTCTCCAGTACCTTGTTTTAAATTAAAAGGAAATGTTATTTTCCCACTATCAACAGAACTACTCATTCTAAATTGTTGAGAATCTACTTGGCAACAATTTTCTAACTGTATTTTAAACGAATCTAGTTTTTGCTGCTGAGTCTCTATCATAACTTGTTGCTTTTTAAACGCCTCAACTAAGATTGGAATCACTGCAATATAATCAACTGCTTTTGATCCATCATCGTTTACAGTAACAATATCAGGTATAATCTTTTCCACTTGTTGAGCGATAAAACCAAAACTATATAAATCTTCTTGGAGATAAGGCAATACAACACTATCATTTTTTTTATACTTAAAATAAATTCCCTCCAAACCTTTCAATAACCCAAATGGATCTTTTATTTCTACAATATTTGTTTTAAAACTCTGATCTGAACTAATCCATAATTTACTAGCTTTAATAGAATTCCAACCTGCATCTTGTTCCCAAAAGTTAATTATTGCATAATTAGACCCTATTGAAACAGAATTCCATGGAACTATTCGGCACAATCTGCCATTATTTTGAATAATTGCAGAACCATTATCTACATGTAACCTTTCCCAAGGAGTGTTAGTACCGATTCCGACTTTACCTTGGGTAGTAATTTGTAATTGCCCAAATAGAAATTGATTGCCCAACAAGGCAATTCCTAAAATAATGTAGTTTCTTATTTTCATAATTTTTATCTTTTTTTAATCTAAATTTTTGAGAAAAAGCTGCTATCTTTCCTTTACTCCAATAACATTAACCCAACTTCTATAATTGCCATTAGTTTGTATTGTATAACCCCAATTTAATGTATCTTTACTTGTTGTTCCAACCTTATAAAGTGTTTCTATATCATACAAATCACCATTTCTGCTAATATTAAATTCTACATCTGTGTTGTTATAGTTTATTTTAATTGTGTTTTTTGATGAACCATAAACAACTTTTCCATCATATTCCGTTGTATCGTATGTATACTTACCAGTTACCCAACTCCATTCAGTATAATAGGTTGTAAAATTATAGCTCCCTACGTAGATATTTCTGTAATCAAAAGGTACCTTTTCACACGAAAAAGCTATTATTAGTACAAAGAGTAACAATATGTATTTTTTATTACTTCTCATTATTTCATTAATTACAAGTTTCTAATTTTAAGGTAATTGATTTAGTGGTCTGTGGTGTAATTGTTACTCCAGATTTTAATACAATACTGCTGGCTGCTTTTAAACTTAAGTCGTTAGTTGATGTTATCATTACTTCACAATTACCTGTACCACTACCTCCTAACTTAATAGCTTGTTTAACTTGATTATTGTCGTAATTATTAAAATCATACAAACAAGGGTTAAAAACCTGAGCACAAGAGTTACTACATCCAGCACCTGCATCAGCATATAAAGATGCTCCATAAGGCACAGAGAAATTACCTGATAACGACACCCCTTCTGATGCTCGAAGAACGATTTGAGTACCCACTGGCACCGTATTACTACAACCTCCACTACCTATAGATATATTGTTTTTCACCTTATTATCATGTTGAGTAAAATCATAATTACAAGTAAAAACAGAATTATTACAATCTGTTTTTAACTGATACATTTTTACGTAATTAACTAACATAGTGTATGGATAAAGGAATCCTGAACCATAACCAGCCCTATCCATTCCAAAACTTAAAATAATTCTATTTAATTCATTAATGCCTGTGTTTGAAACAATGGAAACAATACGACCATCAACATACCAGATAATTTTGGAAGGAGACCATTCTACAGCATACTTGTGCCACTGAGTATAGTCATTAATCGGAATTACCCTAAATGCTGAAGTAGTAAACCCTCCGGCGAAATCTGGATGGGCATTTGTAGTCATCCTATTCTCATCATGATAACATGAGTAAGAATCTGAATGATTCGCAGTACAATCACCTAGGCTTTTCTCTGGGAGCATTTCAAAAATATCAATTTCATCATAAGATGGTGAGCCATCAATATTATATGTCCAAAATGAAGGGTGTTGCCCCTGAAAAAATGGTAGTTTTATTTCTGCCTCAATATAACCATATTTTACAGCAAAATCAGGTTTCGTTTCTATCCAACCTGAAGTATAATAATAAGTTTTACTTACACAAGGCCAACACCCACCCCATACTGTGGGAGGGTTTGGAGGACAATAAGTAGGATTATTGCTTTGTTGTATAATTAAATTTCCATTCGAAACAGAAACATTTTGAGCCATGTACATCATTAAACCACCATCACTAGCCTGATTATGGATGGCATAATCAACTACTTCCCAAATATTATCGTCTAAGGTGTTAAAATTGTCTTCAAAAATCAATTCCCAATGAGAGTCATTAGCAGGAGTTTGAGCAGAAACAATGCTACCTATTAATTGCAATCCTAGTAAAAATATTAGATACTTCATGTTATTCTCATTCTTTAAAAATCATATTTTAACTGGATTCCACCCCAATTCATTATATCTACTCCTTCATAATCTGTTCGCTTGCTAATGAGTAAATAATATTTTGGCAACAGATGAAATCTTTTTAACAGAATAAAATCTATACCAACATTTGGTGCAGGCACTAAATAATCCACACTTTCACTTCCATCTTCATTTGTTTCTAATACTTTCGAAATAGCAAAACCTAATGTCGGTTTTATATTTTTAATTAATTGATGATTTATATCAACTCTTAAGGTTAAAGAAAATATACGAGGAGTATAGCTTGAAAAGAAATATCCTAACCCAACTCCAAAATTTGTTTCAAACTTATTTTTCTTCATTAAATTTCTTTCATAATTAAAAGATAAATATCCATTTGCTCCCAGCAATTCCACAAAAACAGCATTTTCATATTGCTTCTGTAGTATAGTATCGTTTTTTGTCACTTGCCCCAAACCAATCATTGAACAAAAAAGAAATAACAAACACCAACCACTTTTTAAATTAAACCTACTCATTTAAAATATTTTGTTCCAATTTAGCAATTCTTTTGTTTTGCTCTAAAATATAGAGTGTTAATTCTTCAATTTTTTGTAAAAGTATCTCATCCATATTCCCTAAGCTGATGCCATTTTCGTTAATTTCTTTTTCTAAAGTCACATTTGGTAAATGTTGAAATTTATTGATATGTTCCTCAACTTTATCTAAAGACATCAGTCCATATTCTTTAGCAAAAACAAAATCAGGCCAATTGGCATAATGTTTAACCACAATTTCTTCAGCTATCATTTTTCCGTTAACGGCAAATTGATATCCTTTTGTATCATCTGTACCAATTCCTACTTGTCCATACTCGTTCCAGTTTAACACTTTGGTGCAAACACCGTTATGGTTGACACCTAAAGCACCGCCACCCCATCCATAAAGAAAAGGTCCGTCTATGTTTACATTTATTGATGGAGTATTGCCATAAGATAATCCATGGTTTTCATCATCACCCGAACGTAAAAGTATGGTGTTATTATTAACTGAAATTTTACCGTTTACATCCAATTTGGTTTGTGGATTATTAGTGCCTATTCCAACCTTGCCTAAATATTCAGAAGTCATGATTACATCCCCACCATTTGGACCTACGTTAATAGCGACATTTTTCCCACAATAATAATTAATTAACAAACTCGGACCTCCTACATTATTTGTCCCAGCCATATCGATAATTCCATTTGCACCATCAAAACCCATTGATAATACATTTAAATTACCCCCATAAACACTATTTCCGTAAGCATTCATCATTCCTGAAAATTGATTTGATGTTGGAGTTACAGGAAAATTACAAACACTAAGTAAAGGAAATATATTAGGATTAGGTAATCTACCAAAACCTATAATTTCAGATGTGGTTGGAGAAGCTGGTAAATAACCTATTCTTTTGTTATTTCCAAAAATAAAATCACCCATTACTTTTAAATCGTTATTAAATCTACCTATCCCATCAACAACTATTTTGTCGTTAAAATTTGCAGTACTATCAACAATAAATTTATCCTTCACATGTCCAATTCCCAATATTTTTACGTCGCTGTTAAATTTCGCATTTCCGACGAATACTGAGGACCCTTTTATTTTCACATCTTGATCAACGGTCAATCTTTTGTTAATAGTAACGCTATCTCTCACAACAACAGCACTATCTATTGTTACTCTACCACTTAATTTTGACATACCTATTACTTCCAACTTGCTTGTAGGAGTTGTAGTTCCTAATCCTACATTTCCAGTAATAGGTAATGTATTTGTATTTTGTGAAAAGCTAGATACAGAGTTTGTTACTAATAAAATTATTACTAATAACCTGGTTTTATTCATCATTTTATCCATCGTTTTATTTTATAGCCAAAATAATCAAGGCAAATTGTAGAACGAATTTATAAATAAAATTGATACAGGACAAATATGTTCTATTGATTTTTTAATAGGAATATCATTTTTGGAGTTCATACTATTTAAATGAGCGACAAAGAGTATCTGATAAAGCTTGGGTTAAAAATTGTTCATATTCGAAAAGAACAAAATCTTAGACAAATTGATTTGTCCGATTTAATAGGGATCGAAGATTCCGCTTTAAGAAGAATAGAAAAAGGAAAAGTAAATAGCTCCATCAATATGCTAAGAAAAATTGCAAAA
>JAVHRO010000054.1:0-17129 GCA_036171675.1 Vicingus sp.
TTTGAGATAAAAAAAAGAGGCTGTCTATTTCTTTTTAGACACCCTCTTTTTTATACCACCTCGGCAACTACAAAATTACTTCCACCCACAAAAATCAAATCACCATCTTTGAAATTTCTTTTTGCAGCATCAAGTGCTTCTTTTACAGAACTATAGCAAGCACCTATCAATTTAAATTTTGTTGCAAGTTCATACAATTTATCTACATCTAAGGCTCTAGGAATTTGAGCTTTACAAAAGTAATAACTTGCACTTTTAGGCAAAATATTTAATATAGAATCGATTTCCTTATCGTTAACCGCTCCAAAAACAAAATGAAGTTGATTAAATTTCATTTGTTGCAATTGACTAATAACTTCTTTTATTCCAGCCTCATTGTGTCCTGTATCACAAATTATAAATGGTGTAGTTGATAAGGTTTGCCAACGGCCCATTAGGCCAGTATTCTTAACTGTATTCAGCAACCCTTTTTTGATGTGTTGCTCACTAATATTAAACCCATTATGTTGAATTCGTTTTATGGATTGCAACACCGTTTTAATATTTTTTTGCTGATAAATTCCTTTCAAATCAGCCTCATAAATTTCATTAACCAACTCATCAGCAAAATAAATAGTTGACTGTTTTTCATTTGCTTTGTTAATAAATACGTTTTTGGTTTCTGGTTGAGACTCACCAATTACTACATCAACGTTGTGCTTAATTATACCAGCTTTTTCCGAAGCTATTTTCTCTAATGTATCGCCAAGAAATTGAGTGTGATCTATTCCAATATTTGTAATTACAGAAAGTATGGGTGAAATAATATTGGTTGAATCCAATCGACCACCCAACCCTGTCTCAATAACAGCTATATCAACTTGTTGTGTTAAAAAATAATCAAACGCCAGCCCAACAGTCCACTCAAAAAAAGAAAGATTAATTTTTTCAAAATTTGCTTTATGAGTTTTTACAAAATCAATTACCTCTAGTTCACTTATCATTTCTCCATTAACCTTTATTCGTTCTCGAAAGTCCTTTAAGTGAGGAGAAGTATAGAGACCAACCTTGTAACCCGCTTCTTGTAAAATTGAAGCTAACATGTGTGTGGTAGAGCCTTTGCCATTTGTACCTGCAACATGTATAGTTTTATAATTATTTTGTGGGTTATTTAATAATTGACACAACTCTATTGTGTTGGATAAATCAACTTTATATGCAGCTGAACCAATTCTTTGATACATTGGCAATAGCTCAAATAAGTAATTTAAAGTTTGCTGATAGTTCATTAATTGAGAAGAAATACGAAAGTCATTGTCCCTTTTTGATCAGTAACCAGTTCTGGCTTTGAATTAAATTTAGTTTTAAGTGCTGCTTCAACAGCCTTTTTATATAAAATAGGAGCAGTTGAAGTTGAACCCCTCGCACCAGGCGTTGCCTTAATTACTTTTCCATATTTATCTACCACAATATCAACAACAACAGTACCTTGTTCTTGCGAATTATCGTCAATTTTAGGAAGACTTAAAGGATTTCTTCCTGCAAGAGACCATTTTACACCATTCCCAATACCCCCGCCATGATAATTCGTACTATTTGGGTCTCCATTCAAATCACCCTGATTACCAGGATTTCCCGTTTCACCTTCATTACTTGATGAGCTATTAGAGTTATTGAAAGAGTTTAACGCTTCAGATAAGCTTTGACTGGCGGTATGTTCAGACGAATTATTTGATTGTGCGGTGTTGTTTGAGGCATTTATGTTTACGGTCTCGGTTGTATTTTGTGTTTGAACATGTTGCTCAGTGGTTGACGAACTGTTGTTTTGAGAGACATTAGCAACTTCACTCGATTGGCTTTCTGAGTGTGACAAATCCTTTGTTGGATTTTCTCCCATTCCATCTTCACTATTTCCAAAGTTGATAGTAATTCCTTCCTCAGGTGGAGGTGGGTCAGGATAAGTCATTCCTACAAACAAAAATAAAAGCAACAATAGAGCATGAAAAACTATTGTTCCAATTAAGCCAGCACGATTATTTTTGTCTTTTAAAAAATTCATTTTACTTTATAGATGAAATTAGTTGATAATTCCATAAAACTATTCTGGAGCAGTTGCTAAAACAAGCTTATACTTGTTCCTATTAGCGATATCCATCACTTTTACAGCCTCTTCAATAGGAACAGATTTTTCGGCATGTAAAATAACTCCAGGATCTTCTTCACCAGCTAATTTCTCCTTTAATATAGGTTCAATATTTTCGAATTGAACTTTATCTAGGTTGATATAATATTCCAACTCTTTGGTAATGGAAATGGATATGGTTTGTTTGCTCAAGGTTTTACTAGAACTTTTTGGCAACAATAATTTTAAAGCATTAGGACTTATTAATGTAGAGGTAATTACAAAAAAGATGAGTAATAAAAATACTAAATCACTCATACTAGCCATACTAAAATTAGTACTTACTTTATTTTTGGTTCTAATAGCCATTATGCTGCAGGTTCGTATAAAATATCTAAAAACTCCGTTGTTCTTGCTTCCATAACAAAAACAATTTTCTCAACCTTGGCAACCAATAAGTTATAGGCTATGTAGGCAATAATTCCAACGATTAACCCAGCAACAGTTGTAACCATTGCCGTATAAATACCAGAAGAAAGCATTTCAACATCAATGTTTCCTCCTGCCGAAGCCATTTTATGAAACACCATAATCATACCTACAACGGTACCAAGGAAACCAATCATAGGTGCAGCTCCAGAAATAGTTGCTAACGTAGAAAGGTTTTTTTCTAACTTATTTAACTCTAACTTACCAGTTGTTTCAACCGCTGTACCAATATCGCTTAAAGGCTTACCAATTCTACTAATTCCTTTTTCAATCATTTTTGAAATTGGGGTTTGATTCATTTTGCAAAGACTTTTTGCAGCATCAATTTTACCATCCAAAATAAAATCTTTAATCTGATTCATGAAATTTGTATCTTCCTTACTTGCTTTTTTTATTGCAAAATATCTTTCAATAATAATATACACCGCAAAAATTGAAAGTATTAATAAAGCAATCATAATAATATTTCCACCAATACCACCTGATGATACCAAATCCCAGATGGATAATGTTTTTTCGATAGGAACAATTTTTTGAAGATTTTCTACCGGTGTATTTCCTACAGCAATTTGTAATAAGAATTGATTGAGCATAATAAAGATTTTAAGTACGCTAAAATACTACTATGAAAAAACGGATACATGAGTTACTCACAAATGTTGTAAACAACAATTTGTTAGCTTTATTGTGTAACCATAACTATGGTAGTCAATTATTTGGAACCAAATCTCTTAGCAACAAAAATTTTAGAACTTCCTATACCAGGCTTGAACTGAAAGTTATTTATTTCAATGGTTCCTTGCGTGGAATGGTAGGTTACTCCAACTAAGAAATTATTTTTTTCGTAACCCAATGACATTCTGAACATCACTCTTGCTGTAGCTCCTTTTTTGGTTGATATAGAATTGGTTATTACTTGCCCATTATCAAACGCATACGTTTCCATTTTAATATTTTTAATTCCAAACCCTGGCATTAAAGTGGTATTAAAAAAAAAGCTTGGTGAAATAACTAACGTATAAGAGTAACCCATTGATAATCCATAGGAGAATGATGAATATGCATAAACTGGAAACGAATCTCTTAAGGTATATAATAGACTATCATAAGGAACGAAACCACCTTCTGCTCCCGATGCATCAACATTAAAAAACATTCCTCCCAGCATACTCCCAGCACTTTTTTTTTGAATAGCATTTCTAATATATGAGGCTTGATATGAAAATTTTTTATGATTGAATATGTAAAATCCTGCGGCGCCAACAGCAAATTGTTGCATATTTAGAGGTTGAGGTAACGTGTCGGATTTCCAATTATTTCCTGGATTTGACAAGTAATATCCTGTATAGTGCTGGAAAAACACATCTCCACCAAATTTTCTAGATCCCCAATTAAATTGTAAATCTAATTTTTTAGTATTACTTTTTTTGTTTTTCTCATCATTGTTCGCTGGCAACCCAATTCCGACACCTAATCCAAACCATTTATAGTTAACTGCAACAGCTAAATTTACCAACCCTATTGGTTTCAATGTTATTTCACTATTGTCATTGGTGTTTTTTATACCTAGGTTAGAAAATGAGCTATTTATTCCAATTTTTACGAGAAGTTTATTCGATAAATCTTGATAATAGGTTACAGAATCTTTTTTTTCATTTTGCACTTGAGATTTAACCACCAGAAAAAAAGAAGTGAAAAGTATCAATAAAGCAACTCGAATCATAAACACTACCTAAATAAATACATTTTACCAAACCCCTTTTTAAAATAGCCATCTGCACTAGTTTCTCTATGTTCAATATCATTATCATTTATTTTGGTAACTACTCTATATAAATACATTCCATTGGCAAGCCTGTCACCATAAGTATCGGTCCCGTCCCAAGTGAATTCACTAATATTTCTACCAATATTTATTGAGCCAAATTCATCTTTATGAATTTCTCTAACCACCTTGCCAGTAATGGTCATGATTTGAATTTTAAATATTTCTGGAATTTGACTTCCAGTTAATGTAAACACAAATTTGGTAGCAGTAGAAAAAGGATTTGGATAATTTAACAAATTGGTTATAGTTGATTTATTAATGACCTCAAAATTAATTTTGTAATCGTACCTACCCGATTCGTTATTCGATTTATCCGCTCCTTTTACTCTTAATTGATAAGTTCCATCAACGGGAAAATTACCGTTGTAAATAATTTTAGCTTTATTTTTTGGTAATGATGCAGGGATAAATTGCATTTCATTTGCCCCTCCTGAATTAAAAAATAATCTTTTCTCCGCTCCTGCTGGTGAAGTAATAAAAACTGAAAACGAGGAAGTATCATCAACAGCTAAAAATTGGTTCTCATCGGTTAGCTCAATTACAATTTTAGGTTTTGGAGAAACGATATCTCCATTCAAAATATGCGTTCCGTCAAAGGTTACATCTAAAATTGGATTGATTTTATCCACACCTACATAAAATGGGATTTGAGCGATATTATTAAAATGATATTTTTCTAATTGGTCGTTATTTGGATTCACATCAACAATCAAATAATTTAATCCGCTATAACCATAAGTTGGAAATTCGATTTCTGCAATAATTACACTATCCGCAAAAAGTGCTTTTTGACGTGGGTAAGATAATTGATGGTACTGATTATTCTTGTCCAATACCGAAAACGAAATTAACAAGCTATCCATGTTATGATTACTTATATTTTTTATGGCAATGGAGAGTTTCACTTTATCGCCTTCTTGAACAGTATCGTTGAAAAAATAATAATGAATTGTTGGGTCTAATGCACACTCAGGAATATCTTCATAAGTTATTTGCCATCTTTTTAATTGAGGAGCCGTAAAGTCAGTATTATCAGCCAAATAAGCATTTAATTTAACGTAAGGATAAATTGATGCATCTACTCTACCAGTAATTCTAATATCGGAAGAATCGGTTGGAAGGTTATTAATTAAGAGCGTGGCGTTACCAGAATTATCAATTCCATAAAGATTAAGTACCGTACTGTCTTGAGTTGGGTTTTCTAAATGGGCGATTTGCCATGACAACGAATCCCAACTTGCCGCTGGACCCAATATTTCAGAATAGATATTTGCATAATTAGCAACCGACGAAATTACTGCTGTTACCGACACTTGTTTTTGATTAATGGAATCACCAATAGCCTCCATTGCTGAAGATGGGTTCCCTTTCTGAGCAAAAAACACAAATGGTAAACTGTCTTGAATGGATGGTAAATTTATGGTTCCTAAAGCTTGAAAAGTGTTTCTAATGTTTAAAGGCAAGGGTAAATAATTTGGAAAGGTTTTATAATACCACGTCCAAACTAATATATAATCGCCATTAGGGACGCTATCGTTTAACATATTATTTAATGCATCCATTTGTAAAGCATCACTTTGTCTGAAAATAAAAAAATTAGGTTTTTCTAATGAACCTGGATAATTTGCCTGACCAAAATTTCGTTGGTCCGCTCTCCAGTTTTGTAAACTCAATTTATCAATAATTGCCACATGCAATGCACTGTTAAAACCCATTCCTGCATAGCCCACCACATCAGCATTAATTAAATATTTAATATCCCAAAGTTCACTATATTCTGCAGCACCATAGGTTACGCCTTTTAATTGTTTTACATTAGGGGTAAACTCATATTTTCTATTATTTCTGTTATGTTTAAGAAACTCGTATTCATCGTAATCAAACTGAAAAAAATGTGCTTGCTCCCACCCTTCCTTTCCAACAATATATTGAAATGAACTGTTTCTCCATTTATAACCTGTTGCATCAACGGAGTCTTTTCCAACTCTCCAAAAATATACGGTACTATCTGGCATGGTTTGTAATAAATTAGGTTGCCAAGAAACTATTCCACCAGCGTGGTAAATGGTGGTAGTTTCTTTTATTGGACTGTTAAAATAGTCGGTAGTATCAATTTCAAACTTATAATTTTTAGCGGGTTCAAATGGAAATGCTGTTGATGCTATCAAAGAAATTCCTTGATTTGGAACTATCGCATATTTGTAGGGATAAATAGGGATTATTTCACCTGAACTTATCTCTAAAGTTTTAGAAACTTGATTGTTAGTTTCGTACGTTTCATCAACACTTCCTAACGCATCGACAAAAACACTTAATACATTTGTACCCAAACCTCGAATAATATCTACTGGAAGTGTAAAGCTAATGGTGTCTTTGTACTGTGGAGCTTGAATAAATTTAACGTAAGCGGTATCACTATACCCAAAGGCATTGGATGGATATGCTCTGTTTAATTCTACTGCAATCGTATTATCAGTTGATTTACCAAGGTTAGAAATAATGACATTTACTTTAAATGAGTCTAAATCAGATGTAATAACAGAGGGCGTAAAAAATACAGAATTATTATTCACCATATAATCTGGTTTCTCGTACGAATTAATTACAATAGAAGGATCGCCATGAAGGGTCATACCGTAAGAAGTAGAGTTGGCATATACATTAGTTCCAAAACCTTGAGTCTGTTCAATGGTATTAATAATATGCCTTCCAACACTTTTACCATAATTTTTAAACGAAAGATTGTTATAGAACTCCGACGAATAGGTTTTTAGAGGAGCAGAAACGCCAAAATCAACCGAAGCTAAAAAGCCAATTACACCTTTATCTGCAAGCAAAACATGTGTTTCGCTTATACTGTTTGCACTTGGCAAATGAATATCGCCAGCTAAACATGCATTACCTATCAAAAATGGATATCTACCCTGTTGATCAGGCCAATTGGCAGGTTCATCAATATTTTGATCAAACCCACCAGTTGCAGAAGCATGACCAAAAAATGTCATTAATGCAACTCCATTTCCAATAAATTGACGAATAGAATCTGAAATTGTAGTTTGAATTGGGGCACTTGAAGTCTTTGCAAAGGAATGTACATTACCGCCAAAATAATCATTTTCAATGGTGTTTTTAAATCCATTTAAATAACTCATGAAAAGATTTCCTGAACTAGCATCATTACCACCGGCAAAATGAAGCACCTGTTTCATCCAATCTGTTTCACCATAAGGAGAAGAAGTGGTACTCGGCACAGGATTTTCATATTGAATAACTTTGTTTAAGTACCATAATATGTGATTTGAATTTGAGGCTGCTAATCTTCCCATTGGAATGGGCGACTGGGTAATTGTGCCATTCAAACCAGCAGTAAGCATCATATCTGAAGCAGGATGTCCATAAGAAGGAACCAGATTCTGATTAAAATAAATACCGGTTCTTGCTTCATTCGATTTTATCGATTTTCCTAGAAAAAACAGATAATTAGGTTTGCTTGTCCAGTTATCTAACACATAATCAACAAACCCGCGTATTGCATAAGGCTGTTTTTCTATTCCGTATGCAAATTGGTCGTACAATTCTTCGATATTCACCACAAAACTATTTTGAGGATTTTTAAAACTAGTCAACCGATAATTTGCGTAAGAATTTGCCTCAGTTAGTAAAGTAGGGTGAGTAATAATAATAAAAGCTGTATCGACAGTTGAACTGTAATTCGTAAAGAAGCCCGTTGAATTAATTGGAATCAGGTTATTAATGGTTTTTATTTCTGATTCACGAAAAGCAATACATTCTTTTTTGTTACCAGCATTTGGTATTAGGCATTTAAAAGTAGACGCTGAATCGGTAACTGCAATTTTCTTTTGATTAGTTAAATCGTAAACCACTATTTTTCCTGCTCCTGAAAAATTAGTAAATCGAAAAAATGATTTTGGTTGAATCAAATCATCATCAACAAAAAATTTATCAAACTTAGAAGTCCCTTCTAAATCGGTATTATGAGGGTAATTAAGTTTTACATAAGTTACGGTTTGTCGAGCAACTGATGAACCTAAATCGTTAATACTTGAAAATGTTACCGATGTTGATGCACCAGAAATCAGATTAATTGGCACATCAACATCTAATTCAATTTTTTTGTACCCTTCAAACACCGTATCGACTGAAAGCGAACCTAATTGCACTCTTAAATGTTGGTCATTATTTATAGGTAAATAATCCGATTCTCCTAAAACAGTCGTTTTCAAATGGGCGTTCCCTGCAAAGCCGTAGACGTTAAATGTGTTTAATAATTTTGAAGTGGAGAGTCCAATGGTATATTCCAAATCTGACCAACCTTCAGCAGCATCGTAGCCAAACATGTTTTCTGAATCGGTACCAATTTGCAAGGTTTTGCCCGTAAAATAATTAGAGGAATACACATTTAATCGTTCTTTGTCAAAATACAAATTAGCAGTATATCCAGTAAAGTTGGTGTCATTTTCAAGAATGTATCTAGAATTGGTAGTAACATTGTTCCATGTTAAAAAATAATGGATGGTATCGTTAATTAAACTATAGTATGGATTAGCTTGCTTATTGGCTCCACCATAAAAATCTTGCTCAAACCATCCATCATTCTTTTTACCATAAAACTCTATGTAATCGTTTGAATTAAAAACGCCATCGTTTTCGCCGTTAATAAACAGTGGGATTTCTTGACCTCTAGCAAACAGTTGAATATTACGAGGATCAATAACATTAATAGGAACTCCGGCATTATAGAGTGTTACAGAATCTATTCTAAATAATCCATTTTCTGCAATTTTTACTTTGAAGTATTGTTGGGAATAGTTTATCCAACTGTTATAATAGGGCTGAGAAAATGCATTGAACGATAGCAATAAGAGAAAAGCAAAAATTCCTTTCTTAACTACATGATATTTCAATTGTTTCAGCTTCAATTAATTTTAATTCTATAATATAAAAAAAGAAAATTACAAAAAATTATAGAATTATTCATCTTATCTATTCTGTTCGCCCGACCAAATTAATTTATTAAAATCAAAACGAAGAGAGAATATATTTGAATAAAGGGCTTCAGATTGGTCTCCAATATCAGACAATGCATAATCTAATGAAATGCCTTTAAACTTAACACCAACACCAAAATTTGGTTGATAAGAAATTTTACTGTTTGCATAAATATCCGTCACTTTTTGAAAGTTGCCCACTCCTAATCTCAAAAAAATCAACTTATCATACCCCACCTCAAAACCGATATGAGGGTCAACACTAAGGGGGTTTCCAGTTATCAGCACATTTCTTTTTCCATCGGTTGACAAATCAAAATTTATTTCACCTAAAGCATTAAATTTTTTGCTAATTCTAACATTTTTTGCAGCACCCAAAATAACCTTAGGCAATGTTATTTCGGTAGAATTATCAGGAATTTCGTTACCCGTTGCGTTAAACACATCAATCGTTTCATCGCTAAGTGAAAAACTCCAAGCATTAAATGTGGAGGTAACATCACGAGCCATTAAGGCAAAATTCCATCCTTTATAATCGTATTGACCTCCCAAGTCTAAACCAAACCCATAGGCTTTTGCAAAGTCGCCCACTTTTCTGTAAATTATTTTCACATTTGCACCGTAGCGTAATCCTTTAATTTTTGATTTTCTGGCATAGGAGAAAAGGAAAGCATAATCTGCTACTGAAAATGAAGAAATTCTATCGTAATTAATATTTCCATCTGCATCAATTAATTGTGTGGTATTTGGAATATCATCAACACCAAATCGAATTACCGAAAGTCCGAAAGTACTAAAGCTATCTATTTTAGCAGCAAATCCACCATAATCATATTTGGCAATTCCAGCAAAATACTCAGCATGCATTAAAGCTAATTGAAAATCAGTAGTAATTTGTGTTAATCCTGCTGGGTTCCAATAGCCTGAGGTAACATCATTCACACTAGTAACATACGAATTTGACATTCCCAGAGCTCTTGCTCCAACTCCAATAGATAAAAACTCGTTGCTATACTTTGGCGCAGATGTTTGTGCAGATGAAACTAACGTAAAAACAAGTAATATTATGGAAATTTTTATTCTAAGCATGTACCAATTTAATTGGGATGAAAATTAACAAATAATTGAAATATATTTTAAATTAGTTGGCATCTATCTTTCAAAGATATTGGATAAACTCAAAAAATAGGATATTATTGTAAAAGATAATGAGCAGAATAGATAAAAAATATTTCGAGAATTTAGATGCTTTAAGGTTCATGGCATTCTTTAGTGTATTTATTTCTCATGCATTTATTTCAAGCAATACTGAAATTTCTAATTCCAATATTTACATTAAATTAAAATCAATTACTGAGATTGGTTATTTAGGCCTCGATTTTTTCTTTGTATTATCAAGTTTTTTAATAACCTGGACAATTTTTGAAGAATACAGTAATCATAATTCTTTTAGTTTAAAAAAATTTGTTGTTCGGAGAGCACTTCGTATTTGGCCATTGTATTTCCTCATTGTAATTATTGGATATGCTGCTTATTATTTTATGAAATTTTATTTAAATCAACCTATCTCTTCAATTCCTGATTTATACTATTTCGTTTTTTTTATCTTAAATTTTTACATCATTAAGCATGGTCAAGAGTTTTTATTTTTTCTCGTTTTTTTGTGGTCGATTACTGTCGAGGAACAATTTTATCTGTTTTGGGCTATTTTTCTGAAGTTTTTTAGCAACTATTTTGTGGCAATAACATTACTATTAATTGCTTGTTCAATAATTTTTAGATGGTATTTTGGTAACGAAACCAACCAATTGTACTTTAATACCATTAGCCTTCTTTCAAATTTTGGTATTGGGGGGCTTGCCGGATATTTAACCTTTAAAACTAAACTAAAAGACCATATAACATCATTATCGAAAATACCGATTTTAATCATTTATGCCCTATTATTAATTAGCATCGTTTTTTTTGATGAAGTTTTCAGCATTACCTTTTTCGCGGTTCTTCAAAAACTATGGTTTTCATTGTTGTTCGGATTAATTATTTTGGAACAATCCTTTTCAAAAAAATCCTGGTTTAAAGTAAAAAACATTCCATGCTTATCGTCACTTGGAAAAATATCCTATGGGTTGTATTGTTTTCATGGATTGGTAATTACCATTTTAGTTAAACTTTTAGAACAAATCCATTTTACTGAAACCTATTGGCATGTATTTTTAATCTACCCGATAACTATAATGATTTTTACAATTTTATTTGCTCAAATTAGCTTTAAGTATTTTGAAGGATATTTTCTTAAACTTAAGTCGAAGTTTTATACTTTTGCAGTCATAAACTGACTACATGAAAAAACATATCCCAAACGCAATAACCACAATGAATTTAATTTGTGGCTGTTTTGCAATTTCTAATGCTTTTGAAGGCAATCTTTATATTTCATGTTATTTAATAATTTTCGCTACTTTTTTTGATTTTTTTGATGGAATGGCTGCTAGGTTGCTTCACGTTTCTAATCCCCTAGGAGAACAACTTGACTCCTTAGCCGACATGATTTCTTTCGGATTAACTCCAGGAATTATTTTATACCAATACACCAAACATTTACAAACTCAAAATCCGTCAGAACTATTAACCAATCATCCTTGGTTATTTTATTTAGCTTTTACCATTCCCATTTTTTCAGCGTTTAGATTGGCAAAGTTTAATATCGATACCCGACAAACTGATGGGTTTATTGGTTTAGCAACGCCTGCAAATACTGGATTTTTTATTTTTATTGTTTTGTATTACTTTTTCCCAAATGTCCCTCAAATCATTAACACCAGTGGTTTTTTATTTCCAATCATATCAAACCCAACAACAATGCTTATTTTGGGCATTCTTTTCTCCATCCTATTGATAGTAGAAATCCCCATGTTTTCGTTAAAAGTAAAATCGTTAAAATGGCAAGGTAACGAAACGAGATTTTCGTTTTTAGGACTATTCTTCCTACTACTAATATTAATCAACATTGTAGCGTTTCCTGTTGTATTGCTCATGTATATTTTATGGTCATCATTTTTGGCTTTTTCTACTAAAACAACAATTGCGTGATATCAATTTTCTCCGACGAATATTTCATGAAAGAGGCTTTAAAAGAAGCTCAAAAAGCCTTTGATGAAGATGAAGTACCTGTGGGAGCAGTAGTAGTTTGCGATAATAAAATTATAGCCAGAGCCCACAACATGAGTGAGAAACTAAATGATGTTACAGCGCATGCAGAAATGCTTGCAATTACCTCTGCAACAAATTTTTTAGGAAGTAAATACCTTAATGAGTGCACATTATATGTTACGCTTGAACCATGTGTGATGTGTGGAGGTGCTTTATTTTGGAGTCAAATAAAAAGAATAGTATATGCAGCATCAGACGCCAAAAAAGGTTATAGTTTGCTGAATAACAATATCTTACATAATAAAACTATAGTTGAAAAGGGAATTTTACAAAATGACGCACTTGAACTAATTACAACTTTTTTTAGATTAAAACGTTAAGATTGTAACAAATTAACAAAATTTTTTTTTAGAATCGTTATAACCAATTAATTTTTAATACATTTGACTATCTTGAAATCAGGTTATTTAACAAGATAATAGTCAAACAGTTTATCAAAATCGATAAATACGTTCATAATTCAGATAAAAACGTAAAAAAAATTTTGAAAAAACTAAATAAGGTTTTAATATTGCAAACTAAACTACTGTAATTCTATTAATAAAACGATGAAACAAATTTTATCCATAATTCTTTTTGCTCTTATTACATTTAATGTAAACGCAGGAGTGATTGTATTAGAAGGTCATTACCAAGGTAAAAATCTTTACGTTCAAAATCCATTCGCTGGAAGTGGCGTTGGTTTTTGTACATTCGAGGTTACTATTAATGGTGACGTAACAACAGATGAAGTTAACTCAAGTGCATTTGAAATTGACTTTGCAAATTTCCAACTTAAGGTAGGAGATCCTGTTATTGTTAAAATAAAACATAAAGACGACTGTAAACCAAAAGTGTTAAATCCTGAAGTATTAAAACCAAAAAGCACATTCGAAATTATTTCAATGGACATTAACAAAGAGGGTAATTTTACTTGGTCAACTAAAAATGAAACAGGTAAATTAACATACATTATTGAGCAATACAGATGGAATAAATGGATAAAAGTTGGAGAAGTTGATGGAAATGGTGCTGTTAACGAAAATAAATATGAATTCAAAATCACCCCTCACTCAGGTGAAAATAAATTTAGAGTAAAACAAGTAGACTATTCTAGTAAGCCACGATATTCTCAAGCTTCAAGATATATATCTACTACAGGAGAAGTTACTTTTAGTCCAATTAAAGCTAAAGATTTCTTAACTTTTACTGGTGAGACCTTATTTGAAGTATATGATAGCTTTGGAAATATCGTTAAAAAAGGTTTTGGCGAAAAAGTAGATGTAACCAATTTAAAGAAAGGTATATACTACCTTAACTACGATAACAAAACAGACACTTTTGTAAAAAAATAACCTGTTCAAAAATATTTTAAACTAAGTCCCGAAAATTTTCGGGACTTTTTTTTACCATAAAATGAGAAAAATAGAACATATAGGAATTGCTGTTAAAAACCTAGAAGAAGCTAATAAAACATACGGTAAACTCTTTAATCAAGCTCCTTATAAATCAGAATGTGTAGAAAATGAGCACGTAAGCACTTCCTTTTTTATTACTGGTGAAAACAAAATTGAATTACTAGAAGCTACTAATCCAGAAAGTGCTATTGCTAAATTTATTGAAAAAAAAGGAGAAGGAATTCACCATATCGCTTTTGATGTTGAAGATATTTACGCTGAAATGGCTCGATTAAAATCGGAAGGATTTATTATTTTAAACGAACAACCAAAAAAAGGGGCAGACAATAAATTGGTTTGTTTTGTGCATCCAAAATCAGCGAATGGAGTGTTGATTGAACTTTGTCAAGATATTCGTTAACCAAGTAAATCAAGTATTATTTCACCAGCTTCATCCAATGTTTTTCCGAAAACAATGATGCCCTCGTCGTGACCAGCCATCACAATTATTTTCTTCGTTTTAACGGTTGATTCTTTAAACAATCTAAAAATTTCATAAGCCATCTCTGGAGTGCCATAAGGAACTTCTTTTTTTGTTGTAGGAACTTTATCCATTAAGTGATTCCATAATTTCTTATTATGAATGTGTATGATGGAATGAACGGAT
The DNA here is from genome assembly GCA_036171675.1 of Vicingus sp. Taxonomy (GTDB): domain Bacteria; phylum Bacteroidota; class Bacteroidia; order Flavobacteriales_E; family Vicingaceae; genus Vicingus. The sequence continues at coordinate 14,681 of JAVHRO010000054.1, forward strand.
GAATCTGCATCATAAATAGCAGCATGAGTCAACGACTCAGAAGAAGCTTTAATTGGACCTTTACACACTATTTTATTCTTATCAATATTATAATCAGTAACTAAGGTAAAATGCTCTTCTTTTATTGGAAAATAATCACCAGTTTGAGTTCCTGAAATAATAAATCCTTGATTCGATTTGGAGCTAATGTTACCATAACCAATGTTAATATCAGCGTAGTGACCAATCTGTTTTAAAATGTGCATTTTATCACGCCAATCCATTAATTCTTTAGGAACTACAGCTGACAAAGGCTCATTAAACCATTCTATGTTAAACTTTATGTACCCTTCGTCAAAACTATTTTTTTGATTGCTCATTTTAAAATTTTTCTGGAAACAAACATTTAATACTTTCTTCAGAAGCTTTGCAAATACCTCTTTCGGTAATTAATCCAGTAACATATTTTGCAGGTGTTACATCAAAACCAAAATTCATTGCAGGAGTAGTTTTAGGACAAATCAACACCGATTTTATTTCACCATTTTCCAACCCTTGAATATACTTCACTTCATTTTCATCGCGTGTTTCGATGGGAATATTTTTTATACCCTCCACCATATTAAAGTCTAATGTTGATGAAGGTAACCCTACGTAAAAAGGCACGTTATTATCGAATGCTGCCAACGCTTTTAAATACGTTCCAATTTTATTGGCAACATCACCGTTACGCGTTGTTCTATCCGAACCAACAATTACCAAATCAACCATTCCATGTTGCATTAAATGACCGCCTGTATTATCATTGATTAAGGTATGAGGAACCCCTTGTTGGTTCAACTCAAATGCAGTTAAATTTGCGCCCTGGTTTCTAGGTCTGGTTTCATCTACCCATACATGCACATCAATACCGGCTTGATGCGCTTGATAAATTGGGGAAGTTGCTGTACCCCAATCTACAGTAGCCAACCAACCCGCATTACAATGGGTTAAAATATTTACTCTTTCGCCATTTTTAGAGTTGGAAATTTGTTCAATAATTTTTAAACCATGTTGCCCAATTTGGTAGCAAATATTAATGTCTTCTTGCTTTATTTCATTTGCACGTTCTAATGCTTTGTTAATGCGTTGTTCAGATTCTTCAATAGTTGTAATTGCATGTAACATTTCGTTAATTGCCCATGCTAAATTTACTGCAGTAGGCCTCGAAGCATTTAGCTTATCGGCAACCTCATTAATATATTTCGTTGGATTTTTTTTCGTTGCTGATTCTATACACCCTAAATACATTGCAAAAGCAGCTGTAACACCAATTAACGGAGCACCTCTAACAACCATTTCTTTAATAGCAAAAATGGCATCATCAGTTGTAACAATATCAAAAATTGATATTTTATGAGGGAAATAACGTTGATCAAACACCTGAATTAGTTGTTTGTTTGATTCATTTACCCAAATGGTATGATAATGTTTCCCGTTAATATCCATCGAAAAGTGAAATTAATGATTGGTGTTGATTTAAATTTAAATGTTGTGCGTTAATATTTAAAGTCAAAGCGGAATTAATATGCTCCATAGAATCGTCAATAAACAAGGTGTTTTCAGGTTTTAATTGAGCATCCCTAATAAGATATTGAAAAATTTCTGGATTCGGTTTTCTTAACCCTACTTGATAGGAAAGATAACTTTCCTTAAATAAGGATTTGAAGGTACTGTTCCTAGTTAATTTTTGATAATATTTTTCAATAGCGTCATAATGCAATTCGTTGGTATTGCTCAATAAATAAACTTGGTATTTTTTCGAAATTCTTTCGATTAATCGAATTCTTTCCAACGGAATATCGAGCAACATTTTATTCCAAGCTTCAATAATTTGATCATCGCTAACGGACGAATTAAAGCCTTTGAAATACTGAATAAATTCATGGGTTGAGACCTGATTTGTTTCGTATTTCTCAACCAATTGCAGAACACTTAATTTATTATGTATTTCCTGATGGTGGTAGGGAAATAATTGCCGAAAGGCCGAGTAGGTCAGTTCGTGATTTAGGTTAATGATAACGCCTCCTAAATCTAAAATAATATGTTCTATTCCTTCTAACATAGTGAGAAAGACAAAAATAGTAAAATAGTACCTCTATTTATTGGTAATTAAATAACAAATACGTAAAATTGCAACTTTAATTTTGTCCGTCAGCTGACGGATAAAAGGGCCTATAGCTCATTCGGTTAGAGCAACTGACTCATAATCAGTAGGTGCTTGGTTCGATTCCAAGTGGGCCCACATCAAAAACTTTAAAACCCGCATAAACAGTGATTTTGTTTTGCGGGTTTTTTATTTAGTACCGATTTCGCTACAGGTTTTTACAAAACTCCTCTTAGTTTTAATTAAAAGGTTGAAAAAATCTTCTACATCATGTAAATTCAATTAGTAAATGCAACTTTTGAGAAAAGAGTTGCAAGTAAAAAG
>JAVHRO010000055.1:0-3587 GCA_036171675.1 Vicingus sp.
TAACAAAAATTGTATAGTAGTTTAATTCTCGATACTAATTTCACTCATTTCAATCTCCGTCAGCTGACGGATCGAATTGACAAATTTTCTTACAAATGCACAATGGGTTTTTTATTATAAAAATTTGAATTATCAATACGTTGTCTATTTTAAACTTTTGTATTACTCACTTTTGCTTATTTTTTATAGGTGTTCGTGAACTCACTTTATTCGGTTGATGCTACGCTGTGGTCTCAATACATCCCGAAATACTGCAGGACAATCGAAGCGACAAATTTTTTATCAAATGCACCACGAGAGGTATTAATTATCTGAATTAAAATGAAGGCCAACGTTTTTCCTTTGTTCTTTTGCTGCTCTGGTTGTTAAATAGGCAATGGCTCGGAGGTTACGAAGCTCACAAATAGAAACGGTTAATTTAGATTTTTCATATAAATTTTCAGATTCTGCTAATATTAATTTTAAGCGAGACAAAGCTCTTTCTAAACGCTCATTTGAACGAACAATACCAACATAATCGCTCAAAATTGTTTTGAGTTCAGATTTAGTTTGTGTAACCAATATTTGCTCATTTTGAACTATAGTACCTTCATCGTTCCAATTAGGAATATTATTTTTAAACTCGATGTGCTCTACAGAAGCAATTCCACTTAAAAAAGCTCTATGTGAGAATACCAAAGCTTCCAACAAAGAGTTTGATGCTAATCGGTTAGCTCCATGTAATCCGGTATAGGCGCATTCGCCAGATGCGTACAAATTAATTATCGATGATTTTGCATTTAAATCAACTTTAATTCCCCCACATAAATAATGAGCAGCCGGAACAACGGGGATAAACTGCTTGGAAATATCTATGCCAATAGAAAGACATTTACTATAGATAGTAGGAAAATGGCTTTGCAATTTTCCTTTGTCAATATGGGTAGTGTCTAAAAACACATGTTTTTTACCATGCTTTTTCATTTCGGAATCAATTGCTCGAGCAACAATATCTCTTGGAGCTAAATCTTTTCGCTTATCATAGTCTTGCATAAATGCATATCCATCATGACCCCTCAAAATTCCACCTGCACCTCTTACTGCTTCAGAAATTAAGAACGATGGGTTATCAGCAGGATTATAAAGTGAGGTGGGATGAAACTGCACAAATTCCATGTTTTCGATTAATGCTTTTGCTCGATAAGCCATTGCAATACCATCACCAGTTGCAACAGTTGGGTTGGTCGTGTTTGTATAGGCTTGACCAATACCTCCAGTAGCAAGCAATGTTATTTTAGATAATAACGTTTGGATTTCGTTGGTTTTTCTATTCAAAACATAAGCACCGTAACATTCTTTGTCGGGCGATTGTCGAGTAACTTTAACGCCTAAATGATGCTGAGTAATAATATCAATAGCAAAATGATGACTCAACACTTGGATATAAGGATGTGTTTCTACCTGATGAATTAACGCACGTTCAATTTCATTACCCGTCAAGTCTTTAAAATGTAAAATCCGATTGTCGGAGTGGCCACCTTCTTTGGCTAAATCGTATTCACCTTGATTATTTTTGTCAAAATTAGTACCCCATTCAATCAACTCTTTAATACGTTCAGGAGCTTCTTCTACGACTGTTCTAACCACTTTTTCATCGCACAAGCCATCTCCAGCAATTAAGGTGTCTTTAATATGATTTTCGAACGAGTCGGTTTGTTTAGTAACTGCAGCAATACCACCTTGCGCATATTTGGTGTTACTTTCGTCTTCATCTACTTTAGTAATTACGGTAACTGAAATAGGTTTACCAATAATTCTAAAATGTTCTGCAACTTTATAAGCATAGCTTAATCCTGCAATACCTGAACCAATAACTAAAAAATCGGTTTTAGAAGGTGTGAGTTGAGTGGTATTCATCTTAAATTAATGAGTTGGTAAGGCACAAAAATATAATAATATATAGGTATATAGAATATTTGGCTCTTGTTTTTTAATCTTGAATTTATTATAACTGATAATAAGTTGATTATAGGTTAATTAACATAATGTTAACAAAATAGGTTGAAGGTTCTATTATTAATTAGCTGTTTCAGATTTACTTTTGCAAAAAAAAAAATAAAAAAAATACTTATTATGAAAAAATTAATTCTCTTAAATCTGGTGGTGATGCTTTTTGCATGTAAATCAAATCCCGCAGTAAATATCGATGCTAAACCAGGTGGACAACTAAAAGGAACATGGAATTTAACAGCTGTTAATTATACAGGTTCAGATTACATTAAAGTAACTTCTTTTGAAGTGGCTGATTCTAAATGTTTTGTAGGTAGTACATGGAAATTTGTTTCAAATAACAATACTGGTGATATTACGTTAAACCAATCATCTTGCCCCGCATTTACAACTAAAACAACTTGGTACATCAATAAAGAAGGTGATTTAATTATGAAGTTTTTAAACGAAGGTCTAAAAGCTAAAAAAGTATCGACTGGTTATGTATTAAAAGTTGCTAATCAAAGTGAAAATTCATTCGAATTAATTGACAAACTTGTGGTTGGTGGAAAAGCATCTGATATCGTTTATAAATTCGAAAAAATCAATTAAAAAATTAAAATCATGAAAAAGAATATTAAAAATTTAATGGTTGCTATTATTGCTTTATCAACTGTTGTAATGACAAGCTGCGAGTCGTTAAAAAACACCAATAAGGCACAACGTGGTGCTGCTATTGGTGCTGTTGGTGGCGCTGTACTCGGTGGCATTTTAGGTAACAATATTGGTGATGGAGGAAACACTGCAATGGGAGCTGTAATTGGCGGTGTAGTTGGTGGAGTTGCTGGTGGAGTTATTGGAAATAAAATGGATAAACAAGCCCGTGAAATTGAAACAGCATTGCCTGGAGCAGAAATTGAAAGAGCTGGAGAAGGAATAAAATTAGTTCTAGGCGAAAATGCAGTACGTTTTAAAGTTAGTAAATCGGTACTAACTCCTGAGGCTAAAGTTAATTTAGATAAATTGGTTCCTGTTTTTAGCGAATATGCTGATACAGACATTATGATATATGGCTACACAGATAGTTCTGGTAAAGTAGAATCTAACTTAATTTTATCAGATCAAAGAGCTGTTGCTGTAAAAGATTACTTGATTTCTAAAGGCTTGGCAGCATCACGTTTCCAAACTAAAGGAATGGGTATTGCCGATCCAATTGCTGACAACACCACTGTTGAAGGAAAAAGCAAAAACAGAAGGGTTGAATTTGCAATTGTTGCCAACGAAAAAATGAAAAAAGATGCTGCTGCTGAAGCAGGAAAATAAATTTGCATTATCTCCCTTTTTGTTTAAACAAGATTAAAAATTTAGTTCTATTTCTGATTTTAGGGGAGATTTAAGTTGAAATTTTTTGCAGATAAATTCAATGTTTTTGAATTTCCAATCTTCCATTTTAGGATGACAAACTATATCAATATCATCAAAGAAACTATCGTATAAACTTAATTTATGAAAAGTAGGATTAGTATCTATCATATTGTTTGGCGAACAAATTATTAACCTAAACCTGTAAGCTACCCCTCAATTCGGACCAATCAAAAATAGAATTTTTAACTTGATAA